>DASZDF010000407.1:0-4564 GCA_035942275.1 Solirubrobacteraceae bacterium
ATGAGCCCGCAGGAGCAGGAGCAGGCCCGGACGCACTGGCGCGAGCAGGTCGAGCAGGTGCTCGCCTCCGTTCGCGACGTCTATGTCGAGCCGCCGTCCGATGACCGTGGATACGCGGTGATCACGCTGTCGGATGCCGGCGAGGACCGGATCGACGTCGGCGTCGTCTTCCAGCCCGACCTCCACGAGCTCAACAACGGCGACGTCGAGGGGACGCCGGCGCAGGTGCTCGCCCTGGCCGCGCTCGAGGCGATCGCGGCGGAAGGGGAGGATCCGGAGGACGAGCCGCCCGCTTAGGCGGTCGCGCCGACGCGCGCGAAGTCGCGCAGGAGCGTGGCCAGCCCGCCCGGCTGGTCCTCGGGGGAGAACGTGTAGCTGTCGGGGATCTCGACGTAGCGCGCGTCGGGCAGGATCTCCGCGAGGCGCCGGCCGTGCTCGGCCGGGAAGAAGCGGTCCTCGGCCGACCACGCGACGAGCGCCGGCCTGTCGAACGCGCTCAGGCGTGCCGCGGCGTCGAGCGTGTGGCGGCTCGAGATCCCGGCGAGGACCTTGCGCAGGTCGCGCCGCACCCCCGCGTGGTCGAAGTACGGGCGGACGTAGGCGTCGGAGACCTCGGGCTCGATCGCGCGCTTGCGCAGCCAGCCGAACGCGAGCGGGAGGTTGCGGGCGGCGCGGACGCGCAGCGGGGCGAGGAACGCGGGCAGGGCGCCGGGGACGCGCGCCGCGACCTGAAGGCCGCGGAACATCGGCGGGAGGAAGTTCTCGAACGCGTCGCACGAGGTGAGGACGAGGGCGCCGATGCGGTCGGGATGGTTCGCCGCGACGATCTGCGAGATCGCGCCGCCGGTGTCGTTGCCCACGAGCACCACGTCGTCGAGCCCGAGGGCGTCGATGAAGCCCGCCACGAGCCGGGCGAGACCGGGGGGTGTCAGGTCGGCGCCGGGGTTCAGCGGGACGCCGTGCGACCCGAGCGGCCAGTCGGGGACGATGGCCCGCAGCCCCTCGAGCTTCGGCGTCACGCGCCGCCAGAGCAGGCCGTTGACGAGCACGCCGTGCACGAAGACGACCGGCCGCCCCTCGCCCTCGTCGCGGTACTGGATGGTTCCCTGCGACAGCTCCACCGAGTTCATGGGCGGACCATACCCCCGGTATGTCGCCGTAGTGTGACCTACAGCTCGCGACGGTTCGCCCACTCGCGCAGCTCCGCCCGCCCGTTGAGGACGATCGGCTCGCCGTGGGCGACGAGCAGGTGCTCGAAGTCGACGTGCTCGGCGAGGCGCTCGTAGCGCTCGTACAGCCCGCGCTTCGTGTGCTCCGGCTCGTCCATGTACGCGTCCGGCACGAACCCGAGCCGGTCGTAGTCGATGACCCCGTCGGCCACCGCGAGCGCGTTGACCTCGGGGATCTCGAGCGCGGTCTCGTCGGGGCAGATGACGCCGACCTCGTGCGCGACGATCCCGCCGGGGAGGACGGCGCCGAAGTCGAACGGCTGGACCGGCCGGTCCTCGCCGAACTCGTGCAGCCCCGGCCGGCTCGCGTGCACCGCGCAGCCGAAGCGCTCGACGAAGTCGCCGCTGTTGCGCCAGTGGTGGCGGTTCGTCAGGACGATCGCCACCGGCTCGAGGTCCTTCTCCGCGAACCACTCCACGCCCTCCGCGGGCATGATCGGGTCGATCAGGACGTGCGACTCCGTCAGCAGGTACGCGCTGACGTCGGCGCCGATCCTCGGATGCCTGGCCTTCCAGTGCAGGATGCCGGGCGCCAGCTCGCGGATCGGCTCGGGCACGGCGCGGCCCTACCCGGAGACCGCCGCCGCGGCGGCGATCCGCCACGGGGAGTCGCCCGTGCCGTCGAGGCGCAGCGTCCAGCGCTCGGTGAACGTGACCTCGCCGTCGCGGCTGCCCGAGAGCAGCTCCAGCGTGTCGCGGTCCTCGACGTAGCGCCGGCCGCTGACGTCGGCCTCGACGGTCAGCGTCGCGGGCTCGGTGTCGGCGTCGAGCGCGGCGATGCGCAGGGCGAGCAGCTCGGGCCCGCGCACGACGAGCCGGCTCCGCGCGCCGGCGTCGCCGCCGTAGAGGAGCGCGTGGACGGCCTCGTCGCCCGCGATCGCGCGCAGCCGCGCGTCGTCGCCGTCGACGGCCTCGGCCCACGCGCTCATGGCGGTCCGCGCGGCGGCCTCGAGCACGTGCGGCGCGAAGCGCTCGTCGACCAGGCTGAGGTCGAGCGCGGCCTTGCGCGCGTCGCCGAGGTAGTCCACGTCCACGAGGTCGGCCGTCGTCGCGCCCTGCGGCGCGTCGGCCTTCGCGCGCTCCAGGGCGGTCTCGTCCTTCAGCCCCTGCTCGTCGCTCCACGGGCTGGGGACGAGCGGCGCGTCGAGGTGGTGCGCGCCCTCGGAGTCCTGCTCGATCGACACGACGCACCACGCGTCGCCGCGGCGGGCCAGCGTCCAGTACTCGGCGACGGAGACGATCTGGGACTTGGCGCCGTCCTTGTTCATGATCGCGCCGCCGCGCTGCTTGACGCAGTCGCGCATCTCGGCCTCGAGGCGGACGACGACGCGGTCCTGCTCGTCCTCCTCGCGATTGACCAGGCCGACGTACTCGACCGCCGGCCCGCGCTTGACCTCGACGATGTTGTGCCAGCCCTTCTTGTCGAAGTCGTCGAGGCGCCGCTCCCACTCGACCATGAGGTCGTCGCCGACGAGCTTGCGCAGCCGCTTGCGGTCGCGGTCGTGCCACGCCTTCTGGGTCGTGCGGAAGAGCTCGGCCGCGTCCTTCTCGACCCGCGTCGCCTCGAACCACGCGTCATCGCCGGCGGCCTCCGCCGACACCGCGATCGTGCGGCGCACGCGCTTCTGGCGCTTGGCGCGCAGTCGCGCCGCGCTGATCGCGCCGAACAGGACCACGAGCCCGAAGACGCCGACGATGACCAGCCAGAGCCACCACGGGCCGTCGCCGGAGCCGGTGCCGGTCGAGCCGCCGCCTCCGCCGAAGCCGCCGC
This sequence comes from Solirubrobacteraceae bacterium, assembly GCA_035942275.1. Lineage (GTDB taxonomy): Bacteria > Actinomycetota > Thermoleophilia > Solirubrobacterales > Solirubrobacteraceae > CADCVT01. The sequence goes on from DASZDF010000407.1 coordinate 3,001, forward strand.
CTCCCCCGCCTCCGCCGCCGCCGTAGCCGGAGCTGCCGCCGCCGGCGCCCGCCAGCGCCTGCGCGGGGACGATCGTCAGGGCGAGTGTGAAAGCGGTCACGAAGCGGGCCATGGGGTGAGCCATCCTCGCGGGAGCGGAGTAGTTCAGTCAACCGCGCCGTTGCCGATCACCCGGAATGGCGCGTTCCATCTCATGCCCCACAGCGTCATCACACCCGCCTCCCTCGATTCCCCCGGCCTGCGGCCCGGCGTGGTCGCCCTGCGCGTGCTCGAGGAGCGCCTCGCGGACCGGCTCGCCGAGCTCGACGCCCGCGTGGACATGCTGCTCGACAGCCCGGCGCCGTACACCGACGACGAGATCACCGCCGTCGACGTCCTGTGCGCGGCGATCGCCGAGGTGTCCGAGCTGCGCGAGGCCGCGCGGCAGGACGTGCTGCGCGACCGGGCCGCGCGCAGGGCGCGCCGTCGCGGCGTGCGCCGCTGGGGCTAGCCCCCGCTACCGCCAGATCCTGCGGCGCTGCGTCTCGAGGCCGCCGGTCGCCGCGGCGAGCGCCGCGAGCTGCGTCCCCCGCTCGCCGGCGTGGGCATAGACGAGCTCCGACGGGCCGCACCAGCGCCGCCACGTCGCGTGGAAGGCCTCCGCGCGGTCGCGGCGGCGCGCCAGGTCGGCGGGGACCGGGTACCACGCCGTAGCGAGCCGCACCCCACCCGCGCTCGCGCCCCGCGAAACGACGTAGCGGGGCAGGCTCGCGCCGCCGACGACCTCGTCGAGCGCCGCGCAGACGAGCGCGCTCGTCGCCGGCTCGGCGTCGGGCAGGCTCACGCGGACCCAGCCCTCGGGTCGGACGGTGAACTGCAGCGAGCGCGCCTCCTGCGGCCCGAGCTCGTTCAGCGCGATGTACGCGTCGCACACCGCGCCGGCCGCCCACTCGAGCGGCAGCTCCTCCGGATGGAGGCGGCCGCGAAGGATCAGCGGGAGCGGCCAGAACCGCAGCGGCGCGTCGACCTCGTCGAGCGCGACGCTCCCGGCCTCCCGCCGCGGCGGGTCGCGGACGACGAGCGCGTCGAGGTCGACGCCGCGGTAGGCGACGCCGACCTGCCAGCGGTCGCGGGCGGCGTCGAGGTCCTGGGCGCGGTCGCGCTGCTCGACGTTGATCGCGGTGAAGCGCTCCTCGTGCGGCGGGCCGTAGGGCGACAGCTCGGGGTGGACGTGCGACGGGCCGGTCTCGATCGTCCCGTCCTCGCACGGGGCGTGCAGGTGCGCGTGGCGGCGGACGAAGCGCAGGTAGTCGGCGTGGCCGCGGCCGAGGCCGGGCGCGACGCAGACGACGTCCCAGTTGTTCGCGAGCTTGCCCGGGTCGCGCGGGTCGAGCCGCAGGCTGCGCCCGCGCATCTGGCGCACCGAGACGTCCGCGGCGACCGACGTCATGTCGACGAGGACGTTCAGCTCCGGGCAGTCCCAGCCCTCGCCGAGCAGCCCGCGCGTGCCGACGACGAGGCGCGTGTCGCCCGCGGAGAGGAGCCGCGTCGCCCACGCCGTCCACCACCGCGATCCCCACTGGCG
>DASZDF010000408.1:0-2836 GCA_035942275.1 Solirubrobacteraceae bacterium
GAGCCACACCTCGCCGCTGATGTGCTTGGTCAGGTGCACGCCGAGGAAGGGCAGCTCCGGATCGGGCACCGGGTAGACGAGGCCCTTCACCAGCCGCCGCGCCTCCGGCTTGAGCTTCAGGTACGCGCCGCGGAACGGGACGATGCGCGGGTCGGCCGGCGCGCCCAGCCGCGTCGCCAGGCGGTCGGCCCACGGGCCGGCGCAGAAGATCGCGGTGTCCGCGCGCAGCGGTCCGCGGTCGCCGCGGAGCACCACGCCCGACCCGTCGCGCTCGGCGCCGGTGACCTCGTGGCCGAGCAGCAGCTTCCCGCCGCGCGCCTCGACGTCGCGGGCGAGCGCCCGCGCGACGCCCGGGAAGTCGACGATGCCGGTGTTCGGGGAGTGCAGCGCCGCGACGCCCACGCAGTGCGGCTCGACCTCGCGCAGGCCGTCGCGGTCGAGGCGCCTCAGCCCGGGGACGCCGTTCGCGTGCCCGCGGCGCTCGAGCTCGTCGAGCTTCGGCAGCTCCGCCTCGGAGGTCGCGACGATGACCTTGCCGCAGCGCTCGTACGCGACGCCGTGCTCGTCGCAGAAGTCGTACAGCTTCGCCGCGCCCTCGACGCACAGCTTCGCCTTCAGCGAGCCGGGCGTGTAGTAGATGCCGGCGTGGACGACGCCGCTGTTGTGGCCGGTCTGGTGGAAGCCGACCTCGTCCTGCTTGTCGAGCACGGCGACGCGCAGGCCCGGCCGGCGGATGAGGCTCTCGCGCGCGACGGCCAGGCCGATGATCCCGGCGCCCACGATCGCGAGGTCGGCGTCGCTTTGCACGGCCAGAGGGTATGAAGGGCGCTCCGATGCGGATCCTCGTCACCGGCATCACCGGCTACGTCGGCGGCGCGCTCGCCCCGCGCCTGCTCGACGAGGGCCACGAGCTACGCGGCCTCGCCCGCGACCCGGCGCGCTGCTCGCACGCCGGGATCCCGTGCGTCCGCGGCGACGCGGTGAGCGGAGCGGGACTCGACGACGCGCTCGACGGCGTCGACGTCGCCTACTACCTGATCCACTCCATGGAAACCGGCACCGCCGCGCCAAGCGGCACCGCTCCGCCGAGCGGGGGCGCGACCGCCGCCGCTTCGGGCTTCGCCGCGCGCGAGGAGCGCTCGGCGGCCAACTTCGCCGAGGCGGCCGTGCGGGCCGGCGTGCGGCGGGTCGTCTACCTCGGCGGGCCGGTGCCGCAGGACGCGCCGATCTCGCCCCACCTCGCCAGCCGCCTGGCGGTGGAGCAGACGCTGCTCGACGCGATCCCGTCTTCGGTCGCGCTGCGGGCGTCGGTCGTCATCGGCGCGCGCTCGCGGTCGTTCCGCTTCCTCGTGCGGCTCGTCGAGCGGATGCCGTTCATCCCGCTGCCGCCGTGGTCGGAGTCGCGGACGCGGCCGGTCGACGGCCGCGACGTGCTCGCCTTCCTGGTCAACGCGGCGACCGTCGAGGAGGCCGCCGGCCGCTCGCTCGACATCGCCGGCCCCGACACGCTCACGTGGGGCGAGATGATCGAGCGCATCCGCGACCTGATGATCGTCGGCCGCCCCGGCTTCCGGCTGCCGATCAGCCTCACGAGCGTCGCGAGCCGCGTCGGCGCGGCGATCGCCGGCGAGGACCCGGAGTTCATCGGCGCGCTGATGGGCAGCCTCGGCCACGACCTCCTCCCGCGCGACGACGACGCGCCGCGACTGCTCGGCGTGCGCGTGCACCGCTTCGACCGCGCGGTCGAGCACGCACTGGCCGAGTGGGAGCGAATCGAACCGGGTAGCGTCGCCGCCCGATGAGCGTCGTCCGAGCGCAGATCGACATCGCCGCGCCGCCGCAGGCGGTGTGGGACTTCTCGATGGATCCGGCCAGGACGCTCGAGTGGGTCACCATCGCCCGCGAGGTCGGCGAGACGTCGAACGGCGGCTTCCGCAAGGGCTACAAGATGGACCAGAAGCTCTGCCTGCGCGGCGTGAGCTTCTGGGTGCACTGGACGCTCGAGGAGGTCGACATCCCCTGGTTCGCGCGCTGGGAGGGGAAGGGCCCGGCCCGCTCCAAGGCGGTGATCGAGTCGCGCCTGACGGAACGGGACGGCGGCACCCGCTTCGACTACACCAACGAGTTCAAGGCCCCGCTCGGCCCGCTCGGCGCCGCGGCGAGCCGCGTCGTCACCGGAGGGATCCCCGAGAAGGAGGCCAACGCCTCCCTGCGGCGGCTGAAGGAGATCCTGGAGCGCTGACGCGACAAGCGTCCTGGATCACCGTCGCATACCGACGGTCAACCAGGATTCTTCGCGAGACGCACCCCGCCGCGCCCGAGCGTCACGTCGACCTCGCCGTCGCGAAGCACGCCGCGAAGGCGGGCTTCACCCTCACCAGCCACAGCCCGAACGGCGCCCGCGACGTCGCCCGAGCGAACGCCGACCACGCGCTGGCCCGGCCACAGCGTCGCGTCCAGAGCACGCGCGACGTCGTCAGAAGATCCGTCGACGATGAGCAAGACCGCGGCCGGGGCCAGCCGGGCGGCCGGAAGCACGTCGGCGTTCGCCGCCGCCACGAGCACGTCCGCGCCGCGCGCTCCCTCCGCGAGCGTCGCGCTCACTGGCACGTCGCCGATGACACTGATCTTGCCTTCCAACTTGACCCTTACCGTTACAGTTATTCGTTATGGCAGATTTTCTCGAAGAGAAAAAGCGTGAAATTGCCTCACGGTTGAAGGAGCTTCGTCCACTCGTCGACGAGTTCCACCGGCTCGAGGCGGCTCAGCGCGCGCTGGAGGGTGTCGGCAACGGCTCGCCCTCGCCGGCGCCGCGTCGCACCGGCGGGCGCCGCTC
>DASZDF010000409.1:0-2528 GCA_035942275.1 Solirubrobacteraceae bacterium
GCTCCCGACGGGGCCGCTTCGGCCGGCGCCGCGCCCGACGGGGCCGCTTCGGCCGGCGCCGCTCCCGCCGGCGCGCGCTGAGCGTGGCCTACCGGCTCGTCCGCGCCCTCCTCTTCCTGCTGCCCGCCGAGACGGCGCACCGCGTCACGTTCGGCGTGCTGCGCGTCGCGCTCGCGCCGCGGCCCCTCCGCGCGCTCGTCCGCAGCCGGCTCGCTCCGGACGACCCGGCGCTCCGCGTCGACGCGCTCGGCCTGACGTTCGACACGCCGGTCGGGCTCGCCGCCGGCTTCGACAAGGACGCCGCCGGGTTCGAGCAGCTCGCCGCGCTCGGGTTCGGGTTCGTCGAGGTCGGCACCGTCACGCCGCAGCCCCAGCCCGGCAACCCCAAGCCCCGGCTCTTCCGCCTGAAGCACGACCGCGCCCTGATCAACCGCCTCGGCTTCAACAACCGCGGCATGGAGGTCGCGCGGGCCAGGCTGGCGCGGAAGCGCGGGGAAGCCGTGATCGGCGTCAACGTCGGCCGCAACAAGGCGACCCCCGACGAGCAGGCCGTCGACGACTACGTCCGGGCGGCGAGGACGCTCGCGCCGCTCGCCGACTACGTCGTCGTCAACGTCAGCTCGCCGCACACCCCGGGGCTGCGCGACCTCCAGGCCGTCGACAGCCTCCGCCCGCTGCTCGCCGCCGTCCGCGAAGCGATCGGAGAAAAGCCGCTCCTCGTGAAGATCGCGCCCGACCTCGCCGGCGAGGACGTCGATGCCGTCGCCGACCTCGCGCTCGAGCTGCGGCTCGACGGGATCATCGCCACGAACACGACGATCGAGCGCGCCGACCTCGCGACTCCGGCGACGAAGATCGACGCGATCGGGGCCGGCGGGCTGTCCGGAAGGCCGCTCGCCGCGAGGTCACTGGACACCCTTCGCCGACTTCGCGCTAGAGTCGGCGATCAGGTCGTCCTCGTAGCCGCCGGAGGGATCGAGGACGCCGACGAGGCGTGGTCCAGGATCGAGGCGGGTGCCACCCTCGTACAGCTCTACACAGGCTTCGTCTACGGCGGTCCCACGGCGCCCGCGAACATCGCGCGCGGACTCGCCGAGCGGGCGCGCGCCCGAGGATACGCCCGCGTTCAGGACGCCGTGGGCCGCTCCGGCGTACCCGCATAAAAGGCCTGCAAACCGCGCATTGACCGTCAAGCAGGGTGGACGCGGCTCGACCTCAACTGAAGGTCGACCCATTTTCTTCCACGTCGCCTTGCAGGCCGCCTCTCGAGAGGTATAGTCGCCGCCCATGCCGTCGGCCACGAACTCGCCCTCAAAGCATTCGGCGGCCCCCGAGCGATCCCTCGTCCAGCGCATGGACGCACTGCAACGCGCGAACCAGATCCGGACGCGGCGGGCGCAGCTCAAGAGGGATCTGAAGGCGGGCCGCGTGTCCATCCAGGACCTCCTGAAGAACCCCCCGGAATACCTCGAGACGGCCAAGGTCTTCGACATGCTCTTGGCCGTGCCGAAGTACGGCCGGGTGAAGGTCAACAAGATCCTGGTGACCTGCCGGATCTCGCCGAGCAAGACCATCGGCGGCCTGTCGGAGCGCCAGCGCAACGAGCTGGTCTCCCTGCTGCGGCGCTAGAGCCGCGCGCAGGTGCCGCAGGTCTTCGTCATCACCGGCCCGAGCGGGGTCGGCAAGGGGACGCTGATCCGCGCGCTGCGCGACCGCATGCCCGAGCTCGAGCTGGCGGTCTCGGCGACCACGCGCCGCCCGCGCGCGGGCGAGACGCAGGGCGAGGATTACTGGTTCCTCACCGACGACGAGTTCGCCAGGCGCGTCGAGGAGGGCGACTTCGTCGAGCACGCCGAGTACTCCGGCCGGCGCTACGGGACGCTGCGCTCCGAGCTCGAGCGGCGCATCGGCGAGGGCCGCCCGGTCCTCCTCGAGATCGAGGTGCAGGGCGCGCGCCAGATCCGCCGCACGATGCCCGAGGCGCTGCAGATCTTCATCGCCCCTCCGAGCGCGGACGTCCTGCGCACGCGCCTCGTCGGAAGGGGCACCGACGACCCCGACGAGGTCGAGGCGCGCCTGCGCACGGCGCACGCGGAGCTGGCGGCACAGGACGAGTTCGGCGAGGTCGTCGTCAACGACCGGATGGAGGACGCCGTGTCGAAGCTCGAGGGGATCGTCCGCCGGGCTCTACACTCAGACGCATGATCTCCCCGCGCCTCGACAAGCTCCTCGAGCACGTCGACTCCAACTACGCCTCCGTGCTCGTCGCCGCAAAGCGCGCGCGTCAGATCAACAGCTACTACCACAACCTCGGCGAGGGGACGTTCGACGAGTTCCCGCCGCCGATGGTCGAGACGGCCTCGAAGAACTACCTGACGATCGCGCTGGAGGAAGTCGCCGCCGGCAAGATCAAGTACCACTACCGGTAGCCTCTTTTAGATGGCGAGGGTCCTGCTCGGCGTCAGCGGGGGGATCGCCGCCTACAAGGCGCTGGAGCTGGTGCGCCTCGCGACGAAGGCGGGCCACGC
>DASZDF010000410.1:0-3707 GCA_035942275.1 Solirubrobacteraceae bacterium
GTGCAGCGGACCGACGCGGTGGCGGCGTTCGACGCCTGGCTGCGCGCCGCGCCCGCCCCCAACCGGGCGGCGCTACGGGCGATGCTGCGCGCGGTCGGCGCGAAGCTCCAGCGCCTGCCGCCGGCCGAGCGTGCGCGCTGGATCGAGGCCGGCCGCGGCCGGCTCGGAGGGTCCGCGCAGTTCCTCGCCCGCATCGCCGCGCACTGCTACTACGGCGACGAGGGCGTGATGCGCGCGCTCGGCTACGACGCGCGCGAAGTGGCCGCGCGAGGGTTGGCGCTGCGGCGCGCGGAGGGGCGGCTGTGAGCGGCGCGCTTCGCGCGACCGGCGACGCCGCCTACCTCGACGGCACGTCCGGGCCCCGGCCGCGCACGCCCCGCATCGAACGCGGGAGCGAGATCGGGCGGCGGCGGCGGGTCCGGGTGGATGCCGTCGTCGTCGGGACCGGCGCGGGCGGGGGCGTCGTCGCGAAGGAGCTCGCGGAGGCGGGCCTCGAGGTCGCGATGCTCGAGGAGGGCGAATGGGTCGAGCCGCACGAGCTCACGGCGAAGCCGCGCGATCTCTCGCCGAGGCTCTACCGCGACGGCGCGCAGGTGGTGACGGTGGGCAACGTCCCGATCCCGCTGCCGCTGGGGCGCGCGGTCGGCGGCACGACGATCCTGAACTCCGCCACGTGCTATCGGACGCCGCCGGCGCTGCTCGAGCAGTGGGGCCTGTGGAGCGCGGACGAGCTGGACCCCTACTTCCGCCGCGTCGAGCGGATCTTCAACGTCTGCCGGGTCCCCCGCGAGATCGCCGGCGCGAACGCGCACGCGATGGAGCGGGGCGCGGAGCAGCTCGGCTGGTCCGGCGAGTACCTCCACCGGGCGGCGCGCGGGTGCGTCGGCTCGGGCGTGTGCGCGTTCGGCTGTCCCAGCGGCGGCAAGCAGCACACCGGCAACACGTACGTCCCGCTCGCCTGGAACGCCGGCGCCACCACGTTCACCGGCTGCCGCGTCACGGAGATCCTCGTCAAGGACCGCCGGGCGCGCGGCGTGGTTGCGAAGACGAGAAGCGGGGGGCGCCTCCGGGTCGACGCCGACCTCGTCGTCGTCGCGTGCGGGGCGATCCACACGCCAGGCCTGTTGGGGCGAAGCGGGGTGAAGGGTGCCGGCGGCAACCTCTCGATCCACCCGTGCAGCGGGGTCTGGGCCGAGTTCGACGAGCCGGTCGAGCAGTGGCGCGGCGTCCCGCAGGCGTACGCGGTCGACGAGTTCGCGGCCGACGGGATCATGCTCGAGGGCTGGGCCGGCCCGCCCGACATGCTCGCCCTCTCGCTCCCCGCCGCGGGCGCCGAGCACCAGCGCCTCATGCTCAACGCGCGCAACGTCGCGCAGGCCGGGCTGATGATCCGCGACTCGTCGCGCGGCCGGGTCCGAAGGCTCGCCGGCAGGACCGTCATCCGCTACGACGTCAACCCGACCGACGCCGCGCTGGTGGTCCAAGCGGTCATCAGGGCGGCGGAGCTGGAGCTGGCCGCCGGCGCGCAGCGGGTGCACGTGCCGATCCGCGGCGCGGGCCCGTTCGAGCGCCCGGAGCAGCTGCGCGGGCTGCGGGCGAAGCCGGCGCAGCTCGGCCTCAGCGCCTTCCACCCGCTCGGCACCGCCGCCGCGGGGACGGTCGTGGACGAGGGCCTGTGGGTGAAGGGGATCGACGGGCTGATGGTCGCCGACGGCTCCGTCGTGCCCTCCGCGCTCGGCGTCAACCCGCAGCTGACGATCATGGCGCTGGCCACGAAGGCGGCGTTCGAGGCGGCAGGCAAGAGCCCGCCGCACGACGAGCCGCACCCCGAGACGGTCGGCCGGGCCTTCACCGCCGTGCCCGTCGCGGCATGATCCGTACCCGATGACCGATCTCGTCGCCCCGCGCTTCCCCGACGTCCCGCGCGACGCCGGCCTCTACGAGAGCTACTTCCTCAAGGCGCACCACCCGGAGAAGCCGCAGGCGTTCTGGATGCGGCACACGATCCACAAGCGCCCGGGCTACGACCCGATCGGCTCGGTCTGGCTGACGCTCTTCAACGCCGACGCCAAGGAGCCGGTGAAGGCGACGAAGGAGAACTTCCCGGCGGGCGAGCTCGCGACGGACGGGCTGGTCCGGATCGGCGGGTCGTCCTTCGAGCACGGAGCCGCACGAGGCGGCGTTCCCGGCACGAGATGGGACTTCACGTTCGCGACGCACGAGCCCGAGCAGCGGCACATGCCCAACGAGTGGATGTACACGGCGGCCGTCCCGCGCACGAAGTCGCTGACGCCGTGGCCCGCCGCGCGGTTCACGGGCAAGCTCGGCCGGTACGACCTCGACGGCTGGACGGGCGTCGTCAGCCACAACTGGGGCACCGAGCACGCGGAGCGCTGGATCTACCTGCACTGCTGCCACTTCGCCGGCCACGACGAGCACACGTGGCTCGAGCTCGTCACCGGCCGGATCAAGCTCGGGCCGGTGACCACGCCGTGGATCGCGAACGGCGCGCTGCAGCTCGACGGCGTCCGCCACCGCCTCGGCGGCCCCCAGCGCGCCCGCTCCACCAAGGTCGAGGAGCACGCGACCGCCGCGCGCTTCGTCCTCACCGGCGACGACGTCCGGGTGGAGGGCGAGCTGGCCGCGCCGCGGGAGCGCTTCGTCGCGTGGCGCTACGCCTCCCCGGACATGGACGAGCGCCACAGCGTCCACTGCTCGATCACCGACCTGCGCCTGCACGTCCGCAGAGCCGGCCGCGACGACGTCGAGCTCATCTCGCCGGCCGGCGCCACCTACGAGCTGGGGATGCGCCCGAACGACGAGCACGGCATCCCGCTCCAGCCCTACGAGGACGGCCGGCTGTAAGACGCGCGGCGCTCGTCTGGCTCGCGCTGTTCGCGGCCTACGCGGCGACCATCGGCCTCGACGCCGCGGGCGACGCGGACTACGCCGAGGGCGAGGCGCGGGTGCTGCTCATCGTCGAGTCGATCGTCTCCGACTCCGACGTCGACCTGCGCGACGACTACCGGGCGCAGGAGTACGCGGCGTGGATCGACACCGAGCTCCAGCCCGTCGCCGGGCTGACCGAGGAGCGGCTGCACGAGCCCCCCGGCGTCGGCCTCGCGCTGCTGCTCGCCGCGCCCTACGCCGTCGGCGGCCCGGTCGCCGCGGAGCTGTTCGTCGCCGCGCTGCTCGCGCTCGCGTTCGCCGCCGCGGCCGCGCTCGCGCGCCGGCTCGTCCCCGACCCGTGGGCGACCGGCGCCGCCGTGACCGCCGGCCTCTCCGCGCCCGCGCTCGGTTGGTCGACGACGATCGCGAGCGAGCCCGTGGCCGCGGCGGCGGTCGCCGGGGCCGCGCTCTACACGCTGCGCGTCCGCGACGAGCCGACGTTCCGCCGCGCGACGACGGCGGCGCTCCTCATCGCCGTCCTGCCGTGGCTGAGCGTGAAGTACCTGCCGCTCGCGGTCGTCTGCGCCGCCGCGCTGGCGCGCTGGCTGCGCCGCCGCCGCCGCGGCCTGACCGCGTTCGCCGCGCTCGAGGTCGTCCTCGTCCCGGCCGTCATGCTCATCACCGTCAACGAGCGGCTCTACGGCGGGCTGACGCCCTACGCCGCCGTACCAGGCGACGCGACCGGCGCGAGCAGCGCGGGCGACTACGCCGCGCGCGCGGAGCGCCTCCTCACCCTCTGGGTCGACCCGCAGTGGGGC
>DASZDF010000411.1:0-7853 GCA_035942275.1 Solirubrobacteraceae bacterium
CGGCCCGCCGTTCGTGTTCGAGATCGTGACCTTCTCGCCCGGCTTCAGCGCGACGTTGTCGGGTGTGAAGCGGTTGCCGCTCGTCCCGACGCTCTGGTTCTCGGCGAGCGCGGGGACGACCGCGAGCGCGAACCCGGACACCGCGGCGAGGACCAGCACGAAGCGTCGCATTGCACCGCTCTACGGCACGGCGCGCGGAGAGGTTCAGGCGGGCGCGCGAAGACGCTCAGCGGCGCTTGTACACGCGCACGGGGTACCCCTGCTCGTCGCCCCACTTCAGGCGATAGCGCCTCCCCTTCTTGAAGCGCGTGCGCAGCGTCAGGTACCCCCGCGAGTCGGTGCGGAGCGTCTTCAGGTGGCGGAACCGGTTCGACCCGCGATCGCCGTAGAGCACGTCCACGGAGACGGACCTCGTCGCCGGGCGCACGACGCCCCACAGCGACACCGACGACCCCGACCTCAGCGCGGCCAGGGACAGGCGGAACCCGCTGAGCGCCGGCTTCTCGAGGCCCGTGGCGAACCGCAGGCCGGACTCGAAGCCCCCGTAGCGGCTGCGCCCGGTCTCGCCCTCGACGGGCCGGTCGTCGCGCAGCAGGTACTGCGAGAACGCCTCCACGCGCGGGTTCGACCACGCCATCCGCTCCGCGATCGCGCGGTACTCGACCTGCTTGGCCAGCGAGACCCCGAAGTACCGGTCGGGCGTCGACTGGATGCCGAACTCGGTCAGCCACACCGGCATCTTCGACCGCCGGCGGAAGGCCCCCGCGCGCGAGGCGCGGTCCAGCGCGCGCGTCAGCCGCGACAGCACGCCGATCGTCACGTCGTTCGACGACGGCGGCTCGAACCACGGACCGACCTTCGTCGTGTACGGGTGGTGCGCCCAGCCGTCGACGTCGAGCGCCTCGCACCGGCGCGACCGCTTGTACTTCACGTTCAGGCACAGCGCGCCGCGCATGAACGTGATCGGCGGCACGACCTTGCCGGTCCCGCGCGGCGCGGTCTCCCCCATGAGCAGCGTGTCCTCGCCGTTGCCGCTGGCCTCCAGCCCCGCGTCCATGGCTTGGAAGAGCGACCGGTAGATCCGCGGCGACAGCGGCTTCTTGCCCTTGCCGTACTGCGGCCCGAGGAAGTCCGGGTGGTTCGGCTCGTTCAGGGCCGCCCAGGCGCCCACGCGCTCGCCGAACTGCCGCCCCGCCGCCTGCGCGAACCGGCGGAACTCCGTCGCCGACGGGCGCGTCACGCCGTCGCTCTTCGACCTCGTCGCCCACCGCGGGCCGGGCGTCGTGAGCGTCAGCATCACGGCGATGCCGCGGGCGTGCGCGGCCGCGACCGCGTCCTCGTACGCCCCCCACGCGTACGCCGCCGGGTCGGTGAGGTCGACGGCCGGCTTGTTGTTGCGCACGGCGTCGGGCGCGACGTCCTGCCAGTAGAGGACGACCCGCACCGCGCGGACGCCGAGCGACTGCAGCTCGTCGAGCGTCCCGTCGCGCACGGCGGGATCGCGCAGCTCGGGCGCATCGAAGTAGAGCGGCTGCGAGCGCGCGGCGAAGGCGGGGGAGGCCGCACCGAGCGTCAGCACGGCGAGCAGCGCAGCGAGGGCTGTCGTACGGAGGGACATGCGAGGGCGAGGGCACACGGGCGGCGAGCCTCTCGACACAGAGACAGCGTACGACCGCGAAGGTTGCGCTTCATGGAACACTGCGCCGCCCATGGACTTCACGGTCCCCGCCGACATCGAGGAGCTGCTCGGGCGCGTCCGCGCCTACATCGCGGAGGAGGCGCTCCCCGCCGAGCGCGAGATCGAGGACCCGGACGACGTCCTGAAGAGCTGGGACGTCGTGGAGCGCCTGCGCGACCGCGCGCGCGAGCGCGGCATCTACACGCCGCACCTGCCCGAGGAATGGGGCGGGCTGGGCGTGGGCGTGCTGGGGATGAGCCTCATCTCGCAGGAGCTCGGGGCCGCGCCGCTCGCGGCGCTCGGGCTCAACGCGATGGCGCCAGACGAGGGCAACATGCACACGCTGCTCATCGCGGGCAACGACGAGCAGAAGGAGCGCTTCCTGCGCCCGCTCGCCGAGGGCCGGACCCGCTCGTGCTTCGCGATGACCGAGCCCGACGTCGCGAGCTCCGACCCGACGAACCTCGAGACGACCGCCGTGCGCGACGGCGACGACCTCGTCCTCAACGGGCGCAAGTGGTGCATAACGGGGGCGGAGGGCGCGGCGTTCGCGATCGTCGTCGCGAAGACCGACACCGACGAGTCCGCGGGGCACCGCAACTACTCGCTCGTCCTCGTCCCGACCGACACGCCCGGCTGGCGGATCGTCCGTCATCCGGAGTGGATGGGCTCGCACTCCCCCGGCGGCCATCCGGAGGTCGCGCTCGAGGACGTCCGGGTCCCGTACGCGAACCTGCTCGGCGGCGAGGGCGAGGGGTTCAAGATCGCCCAGCAGCGCCTCGCCGGCGGTCGGCTCGCCCACGCGATGCGCTGGATCGGCGCCGCGCAGCGCGCGCTCGACCTCTCCGCGGAGCGGCTCTTGCAGCGCAAGGCGTTCGGCAAGGAGCTCGCCCGCCACCAGGGCCTCCAGTTCATGATGGCCGACTCCGCGATGGACCTCTACGCAAGCCGCCTGATGGTGCTGCACACCGCGTGGAAGGTCGAGCACGGCCTGCCGCACCGCCAGGAGGTCGCGATGACGAAGACCTTCGTCTCCGAGGCGTTCGGGCGGGTCATCGACCGCGCGGTGCAGATCCACGGCGCGGCCGGCATCGCCATGGACCTGCCGATCGCCCGCATCTACCAGGACGCCCGCGCCGCCCGCATCTACGACGGCGCCAGCGAGGTGCACCGCATGGTCATCGCGCGCGACCTGCTCAAGCTCGCGCTCCAGGGCGAGTCGACGAAGGCAGCCGCCGGGGGGATCGTGTAGTGCACACCCTCGCTCCCGACGACGTTGTCGCCACCCACGAGGAGGGCGCCGCCAACGAGCGCGAGCCGCTCCTCGTCACCGAGCCGCTCCTCGCGTTCCTCGACGAGCGCGGCCTCGGCGAGGGCGACATCGAGGTCGAGCCGGTCGGCGAGGGCCACTCGAACGTCACGTTCGTCATCCGCCGCGGCGGGTGGGAGGCCGTCATCCGCCGCCCGCCCCGCGGCCCGCTGCCGCCCAGCGCCCACGACGTGCTCCGCGAGGCGCGCGTGCTGGCCGCGATCGCGGGCCAGGCGCGCGTCCCGGCCATCGTCGCGACCTGCGACGACGAGTCGGTCGTCGGCGCGCCGTTCTACGTCATGGAGAGGGTCGAGGGCCACGTCGTCACGAGCGAGGTCCCGCCCGAGCTCGACAGCGTGGAGGAGAAGCGGCGCATGGGCGAGGAGCTCGTCGACGCGCTCGTCGAGGTCCACGGCGTCGACTGGCAGGCGTGCGGCCTCGAGGGGTTCGGCAAGCCGACCGGCTACCTCGAGCGCCAGCTGCGGCGCTTCACCGGACTGTGGGAGCACAACCGCACGCGCGACATCCCCGCCGTCGAGAAGGTCGGCGGCTGGCTGGGCGACAACGTCCCGGAGTCCGGACCGGCGACGATCGTCCACGGCGACTTCCGGCTCGGCAACGTGATGTTCGCGCCCGAGGCGTCCGCCCGGCTCAACGCGATCTTCGACTGGGAGATGGCGACGATCGGCGACCCGCTCGCCGACCTCGGCTACCTGTGCACGCTGTGGGTCGACGCCGCGGACCCGGACCTCGGGATGTTCGAGCTCTCCGCGGTGACGCGGCAGGAGGGCTTCCCGTCGCGCGGCGAGCTCGTCGCCCGCTACGAGGAGCGCAGCGGGCGGTCGATGACCGACATCCGCTGGTACCAGACGCTCGCGCTCTGGAAGTCGATCGTCTTCATGGAGGGCAACTACAAGCGCGCGGTCAGCGGCACGACCGACGACCCCTACCTCAAGGCGTTCGGGGACGGGGTCATCCAGCTCGCCGGCCGCGCGGAGCAGACGGCCTTCGGAGGCTAGGGCGTGCGGGTGCGGCCGCCCCGCTGCGTCAGGCGGCGGCGCACCTGATCGATCTGGCGGCGGGTCTTCGGGTCGCGGGCGGCACGCGTGGCCTGGCCGGCCAGACGGCGGCCCTGCGGACTGCGCGCGAACTGCGCGACCCTGCTCAACAACGACGGGCTCATTCGGACTCCTGATCCTCGGTCAGTCTTCTCTGGGAATCCCCCGTCACGGGCGTCCTCTAACGCCCGGCTTCGATGCGCCGCCGCAACTCGGCGCCGCGCCCTGCCGCGACCGCGCGGGAGGCCCTGCGCTCGGTCAGCTCGACCCCCCGCGCACGCGCCAGCTCGAGCAGCTCCTGGCGCTCCTCGCCCTCCCGCGCCGCCCTCAGGAAGAGCCAGCCGAACAGCACGAGCGTGAGCAGCGACCCCTCCACCATCATGATCGCGGCGGCCAGGGTCTGGTCGGCCAGCGGATCGCTCACGTCGTACACGTCGTACAGCGGATGGCCCGCCCAGAGCAGGACGTTGCCGAGCACCGCGCCCAGCAGCCGCACCCCGACGATGTAGCCGAGCTTCGCGAGGTTGCCGAACCACGCGGGCATCGGGAGCGGCCCGAAGAGCGGCATCCACACGTTGACGCCGAGGGCGACGAACAGCGCGTGCTGGAGCGCGTGGACGGCGTCGTTCGTCACCGCCGCCTCGTGCAGCGCCGCGACGTGCCACAGCGCGAGGTTCGCGGCCCAGAGCAGGAGCGCCGGCACCGGGTGCGCGAGCGCGCGCAGCCACGGCACGCGCAGGACGGGCTGCAGGATCGGGCCGGTCAGCCCGAGGACGACGAGGAGCGCCGCGAGGTCACCGATGAGCAGGTGCTCGGCCATGTGCGCGGCGAAGCGCTCGCCGGCCACGCCGCCGAGCGCGACGACGCCGGCGGTGGCGAGCAGCAGGCCGGAGGCGAACGTGAGCTGCCGCCACAGCGGCACCGGCCGGCCGTCGCGCTGCAGCGTCTGCGCGCGGCGCGCGTAGAGGACGCCCGCCAGGAGCGCGGGAAGGACCTCGAGGAGGACGGCCACTAGGCCGCTTGGGCCGCCCGCATCCCGACGGTGCCGAGCGGCCGCGCCGCGGCGCGAAGCGCCTCGACGAGCGACTCGACGACCGGGTTGTCCTCACCGGTGCGGACCGCGGCGTGGATGCGGCGCATCGGCGCCTGCCCGCGGATCGGCCGCACGACGACGTCGGGCCGCATCATCACCGTGACCATCGAGGGAATCAGCGCGACGCCCATCCCCGAGGCGACCATGCCCTGCACCGCGTTGTAGTCCTCGGACGAGTACTCGAGCCGCGGCGTGAAGCCCGCCTCCTGGCACGCGCGCAGCACGATGTTCGTGTCCGGGCAGGTCCCGGCGACGTCGCCGAGCAGCCACGGGTCCTCCGACATCTCCTCGAGCGGGATCGACGGGCGGTGGGCGAGCGGATGGCCGTCGGGCAGCACGACGAGCATCAGGTAGTCGAAGATGTGGCGCAGCTCGACGCCCGGCGGCAGGACCGCCTGGTCGAAGAGCGACTCGATGACCATCGTCACGTCGAGCGCGCCGGTCGCGACCATCGCGATGCCCGGATCGGGCTCGATCGCGCGGGCCTGGAGGTCGACGCCCGGGTGCTCGGCGCGGACCTCCCGGAACGCGTCGGCCACGAGCGCCGCGGCGGCGGACTGGAAGGCGCCGAGCCTGACGATCGGCCGCTCCGCGCCGGCCAGCTCGCGGACCGCGGCCTCGGCGCGCCGCACGCCGCCGAGGATCTCCTCGGCGTGCCGGAGGAGCGCCTCGCCCGCGGGGGTGAGCGTGACGCCGCGCGGCTCGCGGACCAGCAGCGGCGCGTCGAGCGCCTTCTCCAGGCGCGCGATGTGCTGCGAGACGGCGGGCTGCGTGAAGCTCAGTGCCTCCGCCGCGGCGGAGAAGGAACGGCGCACCGCGACCTCGCGGAAGCTCTGCAGAAGCTTGAGATCGAGCATAACGCGACGTTATCACAATCGGTACGAGTCATCATTGGACATGATCGCGCTCAGAGCCGAGACTACGTCCATGATCACTTCAGCCCCCGCCCTCACCCTCCGCTCCGCCACCGCCGCGGACGCCCCGATCCTCGAGCTCCTCGCCGCGCTCGACAGCAGCTCGGTCCCCGCCGGCGACCTCGTCGTCGCCGAGCAGGACGGCCGCATCGTCGCCGCCGTGGCCCTCGCCACGCTGGACGCCATCGCCGACCCGTTCGTGCGGACGGCCCACGCCGTCGACATGCTCCGCCAGGACGCGATCTCCCGCCGCAACGCCCGCCCGGCGCGCCGCCACTTCCGCCTCGTGCCGCGTGCGGCATAAAGGGGTAGGCGCCGTGGGTGCCCGCGGTCGACCTGCACTGCCACCTGCTGCCCGGCGTCGACGACGGCCCGCAGCGGCTCGAGGAGTCCATCGAGTACGCGCGGGACGCCGCGGCGTCGGGCACCGGCACGATCGTCGCCACGCCGCACGTCGAGATGGTGGACGTGCGCACGCTCCCCGCGCGGGTCGAGATCGTCCGCTCCGCGCTCGCGGAGGAGGGCATCGACCTGCGCGTCGAGGTCGGCGGCGAGCTCAAGCCGCAGTCGATCGGCTCGCTGCGCCAGGACGAGCTCGAGATCATCGCCCAGGGGCCGCCCGGCGCCCGCTGGCTCCTCTACGAGGTCCCGTTCCGCGGGATCGACGAGGCGTTCGTCGCGGGCGCGCGCGAGCTGCGCCGCCGGGGCTTCGGACTCCTGCTGGCGCACCCGGAGCGCAGCCGCGGCTTTCTCGACGGAGGCCTCGACCGCCTCGATCCGCTCATCGCGAGCGGCGCGATGATCGCCGCGAACGTCGGGCCGCTCAGCGGCCGCGAGGGCGACGAGCGCTGGCGCGCGGCGAAGCTCCTCCTCGACCGTGGCGCCATCGACGTCGTCGCGACCGACGCGCACCCGCCGCGCCGGCCGTACCAGCTGCCGGACGTGCAGGGGATGACCCGCGACGACCACGACCGCCTGACGGCGCAGACCACCGCCGCGCTGCTGCGTGACGGCCTCGAACGCCGGTAACCCCGGGCGCCTATGCTCGCCCGCGATGCGGACGCCTCCCACCGCCGCGGTGACGGACAGCATGCTGGTCAACGCGATGACCCTCGGCATCGACCTGGTCAGCGCCGAGGTGCTCCGCGCATTCGGCGACGCGGGCGTGGAGAGCATCCTCCTCAAGGGCCCGACGCTGCGGCGCGAGCTCTACGGCGACCGCCCGCGGCCGTACAGCGACACCGACCTGCTCGTGGCTCCGGCGGGTCTCGACCGGGCGGGGGCGGTCCTCACGGCGCTCGGCTTCTCGCTGGCGGTGGACCACCGCCGGCACGCGGTCGTCGAGCCCCACGCGCAGGAGTGGACGCGCGACGAGCCCATCCGCGTGGTGGACCTCCACTGGCGGATCCCGGGCGTCCGGCTCGACGCCGCGCAGGCGTGGGCGGTCCTGTCGGCGCGGACGCAGCCGTTCGCTCTCGCGGACGCGCCGGCGCGGTCGCTCGACCGGACGGGCATCGCCCTGCTCGTGGCGCTGCATGCCGCCAACCCCGCCAGCGGCTCCGGCCTGGCGGCCTCCGACCTCGCGCTCGCGATCGAGCGGTTCGACAGGGAGACGTGGGATGCGGCCGCGCGGCTCGCCGACCGCCTCGACGCGCGGGAGGCGATGGCCGCCGGACTGGGCACGGCGCCGGGTGGGCCGCAGCTCGCGCGGGCACTGCTCCTCCCGCAGGCGCGCTCGCGGAAGCTTCGCCTGTCCGCGGCGCGGGCGGCGCCGGGCGCCCACGGGTTGCTGCGGCTGGCC
>DASZDF010000412.1:0-5265 GCA_035942275.1 Solirubrobacteraceae bacterium
CGTGTCGGAGTGGTCGGCGAGCGCGCCCGCGAAGAGCAGCGCGCCGACGCCGAGCGCGATCCCGCCCAGCGCCGCGCCGGCGGGGCTCGCGTCGAGCCCCTCGCCGGTCATCCGGCGTTGCAGCAGCACG
This sequence comes from Solirubrobacteraceae bacterium, assembly GCA_035942275.1. Taxonomy (GTDB): domain Bacteria; phylum Actinomycetota; class Thermoleophilia; order Solirubrobacterales; family Solirubrobacteraceae; genus CADCVT01. The sequence goes on from DASZDF010000412.1 coordinate 131, forward strand.
AACCCGATCAGCACGACGACCATCGCCAGCAGCCAGCCGGCCTGCTCCAGGAACGAGAGGTCGGTGCCATCGAAGTCGATGAGGAGGTCGGCCGACGCGGCCGCGCCGGCGACCAGCGCCGGGAGGAACGGCCGGATCCCGGCGGCGGCGCCGAGGCCGGCGCCGGTGAGGATGTCGAAGACGGTGTCCATGGTGTCGTCCCGCTACGGTGGGCCGCTCTGCCCGTATGAGCTCGAGCTCAAAACCCCCGGGGCGGTCGGCGCGCGACCTCGAAAGGTACGCGGGTCTCTTCGCCCAGCGTACGAAGGTCATGACCTCGTCGGCCATGCGGGACCTCATGGCCATCACCGAGCGGCCCGAGGTCATCTCGCTCGCCGGCGGGCTTCCCGACACCTCGACGTTCCCGCCCTCGAGCTACGCCGCGATCATGCAGCGCGTCGCCGCGGAGTCGTGCGCGCGGGCGCTCCAGTACGGGCCGACCGAGGGGATGCAGGCCGTCAAGGCGTGCATCGTCGACGTCATGGCCGAGGAGGGGACGCCGGTCGACGCCGACGACGTGCTCGTCACCACCGGCGGCCAGCAGGTCATCGACCTGATGTGCAAGACGCTCATCGACCCCGGCGACGTCATCGTCGCCGAGGCGCCGACGTACCCCGGCGCCATCCCGGCCTTCACCTCCTACCAGGCCGACGTCGTGCAGATCCCGATCGACGACGAGGGGATGCGGATCGACGAGCTGGAGGAGACGCTCGAGCGCCTGGAGCGCGAGGGGCGGCGGCCGAAGTTCATCTACACGGTCCCCACGTTCCAGAACCCCGGCGGCGTGACGATGTCCCTGCCGCGGCGGCGCCGGCTCGTCGAGCTGGCGGCCGAGCGCGAGCTGCTCGTGCTCGAGGACAACCCGTACGGGCTGCTGCGCTACGAGGGCGACCGGCTGCCGACGCTGCGGTCGCTCGACGAGCACGAGTTCGTCGTCTACCTCGGGACGTTCTCGAAGATCCTCGCGCCGGGGATCCGGCTCGGGTGGGCGGCGGCGCCGCGCCCGGTCCTCCAGAAGATGAACGTGGGCAAGGCGGCGGTCGACCTCTGCTCGTCGTCGATGACCCAGTGCTTCGTCGCCGCGTACTTCGAGGCGGGCCGCTGGCAGGACTACCTCCAGTCGCTGATCGGGATCTACCGGCGCCGGCGCGACACGATGCTCGCCGCGCTCGCCGACTGCTTCCCGGCCGAGTCGACGTGGACCCGGCCCGGCGGCGGGCTCTTCCTGTGGGCGACGCTCCCGGAGTACCTCGACACGACCGACCTCCTCGCGCGCGCGCTCCAGGAGAACGTCGCCTTCGTGCCCGGCCGCTCGGCGTTCGTCGACGGGCGCGGCGCGTCGTCGATGCGGCTGAACTTCTCCGGCGTGGGCGAGGACGACATCCGGGAGGGGATCCGGCGCATCGGCGAGGTCGTGCGCGAGCAGGTCGAGCTGTACGGGACGCTGACGGGGAGGCCGCCCGTCGCACCGCCGGCCGCCCAACCCTCCCCGGAGATGCCCCAGAACGTGGTCCGCATGCCGCGCCGCGCGGGATGACGACGGTCGCTGTCCTGAAGGGCGGTCGCTCGCTCGAGCGCAACGTGTCGCTGACGTCGGGCGCGCGCGTCCAGGACGCGCTCGCGCGCCTCGGGCACGACGTCGTCGCCATCGACGTCGGCCACGACCTCGTGACCCGGCTGCGCGAGACCGCACCCGACGTGGCGTTCGTCGCGCTGCACGGCCGCGACGGCGAGGACGGCACGGTGCAGGAGCTGCTGGAGGTGCTCGGGATCCCGTACACGGGCTCGGGCGTCTCGTCGTGCATCCGCTGCGCGGACAAGGTGCTGGCCAAGCACGCGTTCCGCGACGCCGGCCTGCCGACTCCCGACTTCTTCGCGTGGAACGAGGCGGCGTTCAAGCAGCTCGGCGCGGCGGACGCGCTGCCGGCCATCGAGGACCGCCTCGACTTCCCGATCGTCGTCAAGCCGGCCCGCCAGGGCTCGGCGCTCGGGATCAAGTTCGCGCAGACCGCCGCCGACGTGCCCGGCGCGCTCGTCGCCGCCTTCTCCTACGACGCGAAGGTGCTGCTCGAGCGCCACGTCGACGGCCGCGAGCTCGCGGTGTCGGTCCTCGACGGGGAGGCGCTGCCGATCGTCGAGGCGATCCCCCGCGACGACGCCTTCTACGACTTCGAGGCGCGCTACGACATCGGCCGCACCGACTTCGTCTGCCCCGCAGAGCTCGACGACCCGCTGACCGAGCGCGTGCACGACACCGCCCTCGCCGCCTACGAGCTGCTCGACTGCGACGGCTTCGCACGCGTCGACCTCATGCTCGACGCCGACGGAGTCCCGCAGCTGCTCGAGATCAACACGGTGCCCGGCCTCACCGAGACGTCGCTGCTGCCCCAGGCGGCCGAGGCCGCGGGGATCTCGTTCGACGACCTGGTGGCCCGGCTCGTGGAGCTGGCGCAGCGCTCAGGATCGGTCGCTGACGGTCGATCACCGCGTGGGTGATCCAGACCGACCGCAAGCGCCTCGACAGCCGCCGCGTGGGCGCTGTCGTCCTCGACATCCTCCTGCTCGCCCCGATCGAGCTGCTCGCGTTCCGCTACGAGCGCGGCGTCCAGGTGCTCGCCACCGCGCTGTTCCTCGTCTACTTCTACCTCTCCGACACGACCTCGGGGCAGACCGTCGGGAAGTCGGTCTTCAAGCTGCGGACGGTCACGCTCGACGGGCGGATCGTGAGCGGCCGCGCCGCCGCGACGCGGACGGTCCTGCGCATCGTCGACCACACGTTCATCGGGCTCATCGTCATGGTCTGCACGGGGCAGCGCCGCCAGCGTCTCGGCGACCTCGCGGCGAAGACTGCCGTGGTCGACGCCCGCGAGGTCGTCGTCGGCCGGCCGCTCGACCGCTCGATGCTCCTCTACCCGGCGATCTGGCTCGTCCCTGCGCTCGTCGTCTTCACCCTGACCGTGCAGGGGCGCTTCCCGGGGTCGTACCGCATGACCGCCGACGCGATCTGCGAGGAGGCCGATGCGATCGCCCCGCGGGTCGGCAACCCGCTCCAGCTTGTCCACCTCCTGGAGGCCGAGACCGACGAGCTCGAGAGGATCGACGCGCCGCCGCACTGGCGCGACCGCCACGACGTCCTCGTCGCCGAGTACCGGGACTTCACGCAGCGGACCGAGCGGGTCGTCCACCGGCTCGCGCAGCGGCGGGCGTCCCCGGCGCAGTGGCAGAGCGCCTGGGCGAGGCTCGGGCGGCGTTCGAAGCGCGTCAACGCGCGGCTCTCACGGCTCGGGTACGAGGGTTGCGCGGGATCCGCGAGCGCGGCCTAGCGTCCGCGGCGCCGGCGCACCGGCCTGCGCGAGATCCGCGCGATGTCCGCCGTCCACGTCGACGCCTGGCACCCGACGCTGCCGCACAGGTCGAACACCGTGTTCACGCGCCGCACGAGGAGCGCGTTGCGCGTGTGGAGCGGCACCTCGTCCGGCCCGGCCAGCCAGATCCAGCGGCGCTTCGTCCGCGCGTCGTAGCCGAGCACGACGCCGCCCTCCCCGACCGCCGGCCAGGTCACGAGGCCCGCGGAGAGGGTCGCGAAGTCGGGTAGCCGGAACCCCGCGAACCGCCCGCGCTCGAGCCTCACCGTCTTCCCCCTGCGCGCGCACGGCCGCAGGAGCAGGCCGCGGTTCGTCGTCACGAGGTACCGGGTGCGGTCGTACGCGAGGCCCTCCGTCGCCGGCCCGGCGCGAAGGCGCCCGCAGACGCGGCGCAGGCGCGCGTCGTCGAGGTCGCGCGGACGGCCCGCCGTGCGGCGGACCTCGCCGGTGCGGCGGTGCACGAAGAGGTCGCCCTGCGCGTCGAAGCCGACCAGCCAGTTGCGGCCGACCGCGGCGTACGCGAAGGCGGCCGGGAGCTGGCGCGCGGCGCCCGTGCGCAGGTTGAAGAGCAGCTGCCGCGAGGCGTCGGCGGCGATCGGGCAGTGCATCACCACGGCACCGGCGAAGGCGGCGCGCGGCGTCTCCGACCAGGCGCAGTCCCGTGGCTTGCCGAGCGTCCGCGTGCCGCCCGCGACGGTGTCGAGCACGGTGAACGCCTCGGCCTCCCGGCTTCCCCACAGCATGTAGCGGTCGCCGTCGGTCGTCGGCGGCAGCGACGAGCCCTGTGTGACGAGCGGGCGCAGCGTCGACGTCGCCTGCGCGCCGGCCTGCGCCGGCGTGAGGAGGAGCGCCGCGAGGAGTGCGGCGAGCCCTGCCCTCAGCTCTGGCCCTCTCCGCCCAGGAAGTCCTCGGGGGTCACGCGGTCGAGGAAGTCCTTGAACTTCTCGACGACCTCCTCGGTGTCCTCGACGTCGTGCTCGAACTCGATGGCGGACTCCGCGATGACGTCCTCGGCCGCGAAGATCGGCGCGCCGGAGCGCACGGCGAGGGCCAGCGCGTCGGAGGGGCGGGAGTCGATCTCCATCTCCTTGCCGTCGAGCTGGAGGGTGATCGTCGCGAAGAACGTGTTCTCGCGCAGCTCGGTGACCGAGACCTGGGTGCACTTGACCTCGAGCTCGCCGAGCATGTCGCACATCAGGTCGTGCGTCATCGGGCGCGGGGTGCTCGCTCCCTGGAGCTTCATCAGGATGGCGGCGGCCTCGGGATGGCCGATCCAGATGGGGAGGAACTTGTTCGAGTCGACGGTCTTGAGAAGCACGATCGGCTGCTTCCCGACCATGTCGAACGACACGCCGTAGATGACCATCTCCTGCACGCGACGGAGGATACCCGTCGGGCGGGGCGCCACCCGTGGGGGCGCGGCGGGCGCCTAGGGGGCGAGCTCCTCGACCACGAAGGCGCTCACGTCCGCCAGCTCCTGCTCGTCCAGCGAGTCGGCGAAGGCGGGCATCCCCCCGCCGCCGTTGCGGACCTGGTTCACGACGGTCGCGGGGTCCGTGTAGGCCTGCTCGCCGGCGAGCTTCGGGCCCGAACCACCCCCGCCGTCGGCGCCGTGGCAGGCCGCGCAGCTGGCGCCGAAGACCTCGCGGCCCTTCGCGGCGTCGCCGGCGGCCACCACCTGCTCGGGTGGCATCTCGGGCTCGCCGCCGGTGTTGCTGTCGTCGCCCCCGC
>DASZDF010000413.1:0-2855 GCA_035942275.1 Solirubrobacteraceae bacterium
CGCGCGTTCTGGTTGTAGTCGACGAAGATGCGCTCGCCGCGCTCCTCCTTCCACCACTTCGTCGTCACCTCGCCGGGCAGGCGCCGCTCGAGCTCGCGCCCGAACGCGATCGCGGCGTGGCGCATGTCGGTGAACGTCCACCGCGGCTCGATCCGGACGTAGATGTGGATCCCGCGCCCGCCCGACGTCTTCGGGAAGCCGGCATAGCCGAGGTCGGCGAGCAGCTCCCGCGCGGTGGCGGCCACGCGCGCCGCGTCGTCGAAGTCGGTGCCCGGCTGGGGGTCGAGGTCCAGCCGCAGCTCGTCGGGATGGTCGACGTCGTCGCTGCGCACCGGCCACGGGTGGAACGTGATCGTCCCCATCTGCGCGCACCACGCGACCACCGCGATCTCGGTCGGGCAGACCTCGTCCGCCGTGCGCCCGGAGGGGAACTCGATCCGCGCCGTCCCGAGGTAGTCGGGCGCGCCCTTCGGGACGCGCTTCTGGAAGAACGCGTCGCCGCCGCGCGGGTCCTCGCGGGTCGCCAGCACCATCTCCGGGTGGACGCCCTTGGGCCAGCGCTCGAGCGTCGTCGGCCGCTGCCGGAGCGCCCGCATGATGCCGTCCTCCACCGCGACGTAGTAGTTCACGACGTCGAGCTTCGTGAGCTCCGGCGTGCGCTCGGTGGCGGGGAAGATCACCCGGTCGGGGCTCGAGACGCGCACCTCGCGCCCGCCCGCCTCGATGAAGGTCTCCTTCGTCGCCATAGCGGCCCGAGGATGCCAGGAAGCCGCGTACAGTCGTGACATGCACCTTGCGGCGCGGTGGGCTGCGCTCGTGACCGCGGCGCTCGCGGCGTGCGCGACGACGGCCTCGGCGTCGACCGTCGCCATCGAGCACACGGCCATCTACTCCGGCGGCTACTCGCTGCGGTACCTGGCCGCGGCCGGAGAGCGCAACGACGTCACGATGGAGTTCGCCAACGGGGGCGGGCACTACCACTCGGTCGTGCGGAGCGCCGACGCGGGCCCCGTGATCGAGCCCGGAGCGGGGTGCCGCGCGCTCGATCCGCACGCCGTCGAATGCGCGATCGCCGCCGAGACGCGCGAGGGCATGGAGAACCACTTCCAGTCGCATCGGCTCGAGCTCGGCGACCAGGACGACACGATCCGGTTCCGCTACCCCTCGCGGACCGAGTCGTCGATGGGCGCCGCCGTCGACGGCGGGCCGGGCGCGGACACGCTGACCGCCCCGCCGCACGGCGGCGTCGGCGGCGGCCCCGGCCCGGACCACCTGTTCGCGCCCGTCACCGGCTCCGCCGGCCTGCACGGCGGTCCGGGCGCCGACGTGCTGACCGGCAGCGACAGGGACGACTACCTGACCGGCGGGGCAGGGCCGGACCGCCTGGTCGGCGGCGACGGCGACGACCGCCTGAACGGCGACGACCCGTCCGAGCGGATCCTCCCCGCCGACGCGCAGGACTCGCTCGACGCAGGAGCGGGGAACGACGCGCTCGACGGTGGCCAGGCCGTCAACCAGACCGCCTGCGGGCCGGGGGTGGACGTGACGATCGCCGCCCAGCGTCGCGACTTCGTCCCGTTCGACTGCGAGCGCGTCGCCTTCGTCGTCGACTACGAGTTCGGGATCGCGTTCGACCTGCGCCCGCGGCCGGTCGCGTGGCGCCTCGGCTCGCCGGTGTTCGAGGTGCCGTGCGGGGAGCTCGAGGAGCCCTGGGGATACGAGTTCGCGGTCCCGTGCCGCGGGTCGATCGAGCTGCGCGAGGCGACCGGCCGGCAACGGCTCCTCGGCCGGGCGGCGGTGCCGGGAAGGGTGGCGAGCGTCCGGCTGACCCCCCTCGGCGTGCAGCTGATGCGCCGGCCGTACGGCGCGCTCGTGACCGTCACCGTGCGCGGGCACGACATCTTCCGGCCCAACGGGTGGACGTTCCGCCTGAGGCGACCGCAGCGGTAGTGCGACCCAGCTTCGTCACGCCGATGAAGGCCGTGCTGACCGCCGACCGCCCGGCCGGCCCGGACTGGGTGTTCGAGCGCAAGCTCGACGGGATCCGCTGCCTGGCGGTCAAGGACCGCGGCCGCACGCGCCTGTACTCCCGCAACGAGCTGTCGCTCAACGACCGCTACGCCCCGCTCGCCGCCGCGCTGGACGCGGACGCCGCCGACGGCTTCGTGGTGGACGGCGAGGCCGTCGCGTTCGTCGGCGGCCGCGACCGGTTCGGCGGCGGCGAGGGCGGCCGGCTCTTCTACTACGTCTTCGACGTCCTGCTCGCCGGCGGGCGCGACGTCCGCTCGCTCCCGCTGGAGGAGCGGCGCGCGGTGCTGGAGGACGTCCTGCAATGGAGCGACCCGCTGCGCATGACCGAGCAGATGACCGGCGACGGCGCGGCGCTCCTCGAGGACGCCTGCCGCGACGGCTGGGAGGGGCTCATCGCCAAGCGCCTCGGCACGCCGTACGTGTCCACCCGCTCGCGCGACTGGCTGAAGCTCAAGTGCACGCGCGCGCAGGAGCTCGTGATCGGCGGCTTCACCGCGCCGCGCGGCTCGCGGACCGACCTCGGCGCGCTGCTCGTCGGCCACTTCGACGGCGACCGCTTCCGGTACGCCGGCAAGGTGGGGACGGGCTTCAAGCGCGAGACGCTGCGCGAGCTGGCCGAGCGGCTCGGTCCGCTCGTCCGCGAGACGTCGCCGTTCGAGCCCGAGAAGGGCATCCCGCGCGCGGCGACGTGGGTCGAGCCCGAGCTCGTCGCGCAGATCGCGTTCATGGAGTGGACGCCCGACGGCCGCCTGCGCCATCCCTCCTTCCTCGGCCTGCGCTTCGACAAGGCCGCGCGCGAGGTCGTGCGCGAGGAGCCGTAGCGG
>DASZDF010000414.1:0-3070 GCA_035942275.1 Solirubrobacteraceae bacterium
GTGTACTCCGGCTTGCCCTTGCCGCGCAGCGCGTCGGCGATGCGGGTCGCGAGCCGGCCGAGCGTCAGGCCGGTCGCGTCGACGACGAGCCAGTTGCGCTCGCGGTCGGTGGGCTTGGCGACGTAGGTCTTCATGGCATCAGGACGGCCGCCACTCGGCGGCCGGATGGACAGCATAGCCCCTTGCTTTCGCAGGGCCTCGCGCGCGGATGTGGAACCCAGCGTGGATGCCGCGCGTCCTGATGCTAGCGCTCGCGCTCGCTCTGCCGTGGGCGGGGACGGCCGCTGCGCAGGAGCAGGCGCTGTCGGCTCCGGCGGTCGTCTCGGCGGTCGAATGCGTGCGCGGCTGCGGCCCCGGCGGGGCCGCTCGGGTGGGTGGCGTCGTGCGGGTGCGGGGACGGTCGATGGCCCTCGTGCGGTGGGTCGTGTTCCTCGCCGGCCCGGGGCCGCGGGACGACGTCGTGGCGACCGTCCTGCGCGCGCGCCGGCGGTCGGTCGACGTGCGGGTGCCCGACGGCGCGGGGACCGGGCGGGTGCGCCTGCGCAACGGCGACGGGGCGCCGGCGAAGCCGAGCGTCGCGAGCATCGCGATCGCCGGGGTCGCCGCGGCGGCGCCTCCTCCGGCCGCGGAGCCCGGCCCGCCCGGGCCGCCAGGCGCTCCCGACCGCGACACGACGGACGCGATCGACGCCCACGTCGACGAGTCCACCGTGTTCTACGCGGGCGGGCACGACGCCACGCTGCGCTACGTCGTGACCGCGTCCCAACCGGTGGAGGTGGCGGTCGAGCTCGTGCGCCGCGGCGGCGGGCCCGTCGCGCGGTGGACGCCGGGCGCGGTCGCTCCGGGGGCCGAGCAGCGCGTGGACTGGGACGGCAACGTCGACGGGGCCGCGGCGCCCGCCGGCCGCTACGAGTTCCGCGTCGCTCCGGTGGTCGCCACCGTCGCGCAGCAGGCCGAGCGGCCCGAGGTCGTCGACTCCTTCCGCTTCCTCGACCACAAGTTCCCCGTGCGCGGCGTGCACGACTTCGGCGGCCCGACCTCGATCTTCGGGACCGCGCGCGCGGGGCACACTCACCAGGGCCACGACGTGTTCGCGGCATGCGGGACGCCGATGGTCGCCGCCCGCGGCGGGACCGTCGTGTTCCGGGCGTGGCACGGGAACGCCGGCAACTACGTCGTCGTGCGCGGCGACGGCAACGGCGTCGACTACGTCTACATGCACCTCGCGGCGCCGTCGCTCGTCGAGCGCGGCGCGCGGGTGCGGACGGGGCAGCGGATCGGCGAGGTCGGCGACACCGGCAACGCGCACGGCTGCCACCTGCACTTCGAGCTCTGGTCGGCGCCCGGCTGGTACGAGGGCGGCAGGCCGTTCGACCCGCTCCCGTCGCTGCGGGCGTGGGATGCGGTGAGTTGAGGCCCGCGCGGGGTACGTCTCCCGCATGGCCAAGCAGACCGTTGCCCTCTACACCGTGACCTCCGGCGACCGCGTCGAGCGGGCGCGCACCAGCCTCGCCGAGGCGCTCGGCGACGCGAGGCTCGGCGATCCCGACGACGCCGGGGTCTTCCAGCTCGCGATCGACGCCGAGTCGCCCGAGGAGGCCCGCAAGCTCGTCCGCGAGGCCTTCGGCAAGGCGGGGACCGGAGACGACTTCGTCATCCGGGAGACGACCGAGGGTCGCGAGATCGCCGACGATGATCCGCGGCAGGGGACTGAAGGCGGAGTGGCGGAGCCGCAGACGCCGGCCTCCGACGCGGCCGCTCCGGAGTCCGACGCGGCCGCTCCGGACCCAGACGCGGCCGCTGCGGGCTCCGATGCGGCCGCTTCCGCGCCCGCTGCGGAGGAGGGCAGTGAGGGGAGCGGGGACGGCTCCGGTGGGGCCGCTCCGGATCGCGCGGCTGTGGTCGCCGACGCCGCAAGCGCGGTCGCTGCGGCCGCTACGGGCTCGGGTTCCGCTGAGGACGCGAAAGCGGCCGTCAGCGATGTGGCCGACTCGGCTCGCTCGGCGGCGGAGTCCGCCGCCGAGTCCGTCCGCTCGGCGGCCGAGTCCGCGGCGGGCTCCGTCCGCTCGGCGGTCGACGAGAAGGGCGTCTCCGGCGCCGCGAGCGACTACGCGAGCGCCGCCGGCACCAGCCCGCTCCGCAAGCTCGCGCCGATCGGCGGGTTCCTCCTCGCGCTCGTGCTCATCCGCCGGCGCAAGCGCCGCTGAGAATCCCAGTTGACCGTCGGTATCCGACGGTCATCCGGGATCCTTCGGTGCTAGTCCTTGCTCGTGATGACGAGGACGCCGAAGAGGACGGCGGCGGCGAACGCGAGCGCGGCGAGCACCGCGAGCGCTCCGTAGGCCGTCGCCGCCGCCGAACGTCCCGCGCGGCGGGCGTCGCTGCTGCGCGCGGCTCCGTGGATCACGAGCGAGAACGTCAGCGCCACCGTGAGCGCTGCCAGCGGCGCCACCCAGACGAGCTGGAGCAGCGCCTTGGTGTCGACCGCGGCGAGCATCACGCCTCGGCCGTCAACGCCGGCCCGCGCTGCATGCGCCGCGCGAACGCGCCCGCGATGAACATGGTCACGCAGAGGGAGACGAGCACCGGGCCGAGCGCCCCCTCGCCGAATACTCGCGACGCGCCGAACGCGATCGCGCCGATCGCGCCCGCGCACGGGACGGTGAGGACCCAGGCCAGGGCGATGTTCCCGGCCACCCCCCAGCGGACGGCCGACAGCCGCCGCGCCGCGCCGGCGCCCATCACGGCGCCGGAGATCGTGTGCGTCGTCGACAGCGGGAAGCCGAGGTGCGTCGCGGTGAGGATCACGGCCGCGCCGCCGCCCTGCGCCGAGAAGCCCTGGGCCGGGTCCATCTTGATGATGCGGCTGCCCATCGTCTTCATGATCCGCCACCCACCGGAGTAGGTGCCGAGGGCGATCGCGGTCGCGGCGCTGACGATGACCCAGAACGGCGGGTCCGCGCCCGCCTCGAGCTGGCCGTTCGCGACCAGGGCCAGCGCGATGATCCCCATCGTCTTCTGTGCGTCGTTCGTCCCGTGGGCGAGCGAGAACAGCGAGCCGGACACGATC
>DASZDF010000415.1:0-3259 GCA_035942275.1 Solirubrobacteraceae bacterium
GCTCCGCCCAGCGCGGCCGCTCCGCGCGCCGGCGCGGCTCCGCCCGCCGCGGTCACTCCGCGCACCGTCTCCCTCTCCGCCGGAACGCTCCGCTACACCGAGCGCGGCCCGTCCGACGGGCGCCCGGTCGTCTTCGTCCACGGGTTCCTGACGAACGCTCTGCTCTGGCGCAACGTCCTCCCGCCGCTCGCCGAGGCGGGCCTGCGCTGCATCGCGCCCGACTGGCCGCTCGGCTCGCACGAGCTGCCGATGCACGCCGACGCCGACCTCGACCCGTGGTCGCTCGCGCGGCTGATCGCCGAGCTCCTCGAGGCGCTCGACCTCGACGACGTCGTCCTCGTCGGCAACGACACGGGCGGCGCGCTGGCGCAGATGGTCGTGGCGCGGCACGCTTCTCGCGTGGGCGCGCTCGTCCTCACGCCGTCCGACGCGTTCCGCAACTGGCCGGCGTGGTGGTCGAAGCCGCTGCGGCCGGTCGGCCGGTCGGACCGGCTGATGTGGCTGCTCGGCCAGCCGCTGCGGTTCCGTGCCGTCCAGCGCCTGCCGCTCGTCTACGGGTGGGTGTGCAAGCGTCACCCGCCGCGGGAGGTCTGGCGCTCGTGGGTCGAGCCGGGGCTGCGCGATCCCGCGATCCGGCGCGACTTCGGCAAGGCGTTCAGCGCGACGCACTCCTCCCAGACGCTCGAGGCCGCTCGCGCGCTGCCGTCGTTCGGCAAGCCGGCGATGGTCGTCTGGTGCACCGAGCGCGCGTGGATCTACCCGCGCGCCCACGCCCGCCGGCTCGCCGAGTTGCTGGACGCGCGGCTCGAGTGGGTGGAAGACTCGTACGTCTACGTCCCCGCGGACCAGCCCGAGCGGCTGGCCCGGCTGATCGCGGAGTTCTCCGATGGCTGAGCGCATCACCTACTGCCGGATCTGCGAGGCGAACTGCGGGATGGTCGCCACGGTCGAGGGCGACACCGTGGTCCAGCTGCGGCCGGACCGCGACCATCCGCTGTCCGCCGGCTACGCGTGTCCGAAGGGGATCGCGTTCCCGGCGGTCCAGCACGACGAGGACCGCGCGACGCACCCGCTGCGGCGGACCGCGTCGGGCGACTACGAGCGCGTGTCGTGGGAGGACGCGCTGAGCGACATCGCGGCGCGCCTGCGCGGGCTGCCGCGCGAGTCGATCGGCTGGTACCTCGGCAATCCCGCGGCGTGGTCGTTCGGGCACGCGGTGTGGGCGAAGGGGTTCGTCGACGCGCTGGGCTCGCCGCACTTCTACTCGTCCGGGTCGCAGGACGTCAACAACCGCTTCGCGGCGAGCGCGCTCATGTACGGGTCGCCGCTGCTCGTCCCGATCCCCGACGTCGAGCGGACGGACTTCCTGCTGGTCGTCGGCGCGAACCCGTTCGTGTCGAACGGGTCGGTGTTCAGCGTCCCGCGCGTGCGCGACCGGTTCCGCGACGTCGTCGCGCGCGGCGGGCGCGTGGTCGTCGTCGACCCGCGGCGCACGGAGACGGCGCGCGAGTTCGAGCACGTGCCGATCCTGCCCGACGGCGACGCGTGGCTGCTGCTGTCGATGCTGCACGTGATCGGCCCCTCCGACCCGCGGCTCCGCGAGCTCGTCGCGCCGTTCGCGCCGGAGGCGACGGCGGCGCGCACCGGTCTCGACGCCTCGCTCGTCCGGTCTCTCGCCCAGGACCTCGCCGCCGCGCCCTCGGCCGCCGTCTACGGGCGGACCGGGTCGTGCCTCGGCACCCACGGCACGCTCGTGGCGTTCCTCCTCGACGCGCTCGCGGCGGTCACCGGGAACCTCGACTGCCCGGGCGGGCTCGTGTTCGCCGAGCCGGCCGTCGACCTGGACGGGACGATGCGGCGCTACGGCCTGGCGTCGTACGGGTCGACGCGGTCGCGGATCGGCGACTTCCCGGACGTCCTCGGCCAGCTCCCCGCGACGCTCATGGCGCCCGAGATCGAGACGCCGGGCCCCGGCCAGCTCCGCGCGCTGTTCGTGTCCGCGGGCAACCCGGTGCTGTCGGTCCCGGACGGCGGCGCCCTCGAGCGGGCGTTCGGGTCGCTGGACCTGCTCGTCTCGATCGACTTCTACGTGAACGAGACCGGGCGGCACGCGGACTACGTCCTGCCGGCGACGACCTTCCTCGAGCGCGAGGACGTCCCTGTCGCGTTCCTGCCGTTCTTCGTCAAGCCGTTCATCCAGTGGACGGACGCGGTCGTCGCGCCGCGCGGCGAGGCGCGGGAGGAGTGGGCGGTCATCGACGACCTCGCGCGGCGGATCGGCGTCGCGCCGTACAGCGTGCCGCCTCTGCGGTGGCTGGCGAAGCTCGGCGTGCGGATGTCGCCGTCGCGGCTCGTGTCGCTGATGCTGCTGAGTGGGCCGCGGCGCTTGACGATGAAGCGGCTCCGCAACGCGCCGCACGGGCTGCTGCTCGACGAGCACCACGCGACCGGGCGGCTTCGGAAGCCGCCTTCGCTGACGCCGCCGGAGATCGTGGCGGAGATCGAGTCGCTCGCGGCGGCGCCGGCTCTCGATCCCTCGCTCCCGCTGCGGCTGATCGGCATGCGCGAGCTGCGTTCCCACAACTCGTGGATGCACAACGTCGAGAAGCTCATGCGCGCGCGCGACGGGCAGGTACTGCGGATGCACCCGGCCGATGCCGCTTCGCGCTCGCTCTCCGGCGGCGACCTCGTCGGCATTCGCTCGGCGTCGGGCGAGGTCGCCGGCGTTCCCCTGCTCGTGACCGACGAGATGACGCAGGGCGTCGTCGCGCTGCCGCACGGGTGGGGCCATCGCGGCGGCTGGAAGCGCGCGAACGCGGCCGGGGGCGTCAACTTCAACGAGCTGTCGAGCGCGGCGCCGGAGTCGCTCGAGCGGCTTGCCGGGATGTCGCAGCTCAACGGGATCCCGGTCGAGGTGTCGCTGGTGCCGGCGGCCGCACCGTCCCCGGAGAGTGCCGCCGCGGTCTGACGGCTACGACACGTCGCAGGCGATGCCGTCGTCGTCGCGCTCGAGGTCCCAGACGTCCGGGCCGACGAGCCTGACGGTGCCCGTGTACATCGGGCCGTCGCCGGAGCCGCCCTCGCAGTCGTAGTCCGATGCGTTCGGGTCCAGGCAGGCGCCTTCGTAGCTCGGGTGGCAGTTCTCCGTCGCCGCTGCGGCGGCGCGCTCCTCCCGCGCCTGCTCCCGCTCCTCGCGCCGCTGGGCGGCGACCAGGGCGAGCTCGCGCCGGCGCGCGGCGCGGCGCTCCCGGCGTAGGCG
>DASZDF010000416.1:0-2118 GCA_035942275.1 Solirubrobacteraceae bacterium
GAGCGCATCGGCCGCGGTGCCGGGGTCGAGCGCTGCCGTCGCCGGGTCGAAGCCGTCGTGGCGGCGGTACGCCTGCGGCTGGGCCAGGCCGGGGTGGTCGCCGGCGCCCGTCGCCGCGGCGGCGTTCGCGGCGTCGAGCGCGCGGCGGGCGGTCTCGCGGAGGGAGTCGTCGTCGGTGCGGTTCGTCGTGGCGGCGCCGGTGTGGCCGTTGCGCAGGGCCATGACGTGGACGGTGACGTTCTCGATCGACGTGAGCTGCGTCGGCGCGGAGCGGGCGAAGCGGGCGTGGAGCGAGCGCTCGCGGACGACCGTGACCTGCGCGTCGCCGTCCGTGTGCTCGAGCGCGTGCGCGGCGAGCTCGAGCTCCCTCACGCGACGCCGACCTCGACGTCGCGGAAGCGGGCGGGCGCGGCACCGTGCGAGACAGCGGCGAACTGGCCCGGCTCGCCCTTGCCGCAGTTCGTGACGCCCCAGAGCTGCCACGCCTCCTGCGAGCAGACGGCGTCGAGCGACGCCCAGAACGCCGGCGTCGTCCCCGCGTAGGACGGGTTGCGCAGGAGGCGGCCCAGCTCGCCGCCTGAGATCTCGCGGGCGACCTCGGTGGCGAACTGGAAGTGCAGGCGCCGGTCGTCGATCGACCACGAGCGGTTCGTCTCGAGGTAGAGGCCCTCCTCGGTGTCGGCGAGGAGGTCGGCGAAGGAGCCGGCGGTGCCGGGCTCGAGGGAGACGTTGGTCATCCGCACGATCGGCTGGCGGTCGAAGGTGCTCGCCCTCGAGCACGCGGCCGACTGCCCGCCGACCGCGGCGGCGGCCTCGCGGTCGCTCAGCGCGGCTCGGAGCGTGCCGTGATCGACGAGCGTCGTCCGGCGGGCGGGCGTCCCCTCGTCGTCCCAGCCGAACGTGCCGAGACCCTCGGGGACCGTCGCGTCGGCGGTGACCGTCATGTGCTCGGAGCCGTAGCGGAGGCTGCCGAGGTTCTCCGGCCGGACCCAGCTCGTCCCCGCGTAGGCGGCCTCCCCGAGGAGGATGCGGTCGAGCTCGAGCGCGTGGCCGACCGACTCGTGGAGCTGGAGGGCGAGCTGCTCGGGGTGCAGGACGATCGTGGCGCGGCCGGACGGGCAGCGCGGCGCCGTCAGCAGCTCGAGGGCCTCGGCCGCGACGCGGGGCGCGTGGCCGGCGAGGTCGAGCGCGAGCACGTGCTCCCAGCCCGCCAGGGCGACGTGACCGCCGTGCGCAGTCGGGTAGGTCCGGACCTGCATCTCCTCGCCGTCGACCGCGACCGCTGCGAGGCCCGCGCCGCAGGTCGTGCGCTCCTGCGTGCAGGCGGCGCCGTCGGTGGAGGCGAAGGCCTGGATGGTCCTGGTCGCGCTCGCGCCGGCGTCGGTGCGGACGATCCTCGGGTCGCCGCGCAGCGCCTCGTCGGCGGCGGCGAGCAGCGCGAGCTTCTCGTCGAGCGGGACGGACGTCGGGTCGCGCTCGACGGCGTGGGTCCAATGGCCGCGGGCGGGCGGCTCCTCCGTCCGGGGACGCGCGGCGGCGGCCGGCTGCGCCTCGGCGAGAGCGATCGCCCTGCCGAGCGCCTCCTCGCCGCCGGCCCGGCTCGTGTCGAGCGTCGCGGCGAAGCCCCAAGCGCCGCCGACGCGAACGCGGACGCCGATCCCGTCGGACTCGTCGTGCGACGCGACCTCGACCCGCCCGTTCCGGACCCCCGCCCGCTCCTCGACGCTGTACACCCGCCGCGCCTCCGCGTACGAGCAGCGGCCGTCGACCGCGGCGATGAGCTCGACGAGGTCGTCGATCACGCCGCGCCTCCGGCAGAGTGGGTCGCTCGAGCGCCGCCCAACCCGGCCAGTTCGCAAGCGTGGCTCGCTCCGCCGGGCGGCGGTTGATCGGGGGTGGGCGACATTTCCACCAAATACCAACGATTTGATCGCCCACCCCCTCCGCGGAGCCGCCACGTCGCGGCGCAGCCGGCGGCTCGGGGGGCGGAGCGGGTCGCTTCGCGCGAGCGGGCCGCTTGCGGCGCGCCGGAGCGGGTCGCTTCCTGCGTCACCACGCGGCCGCGTAGAGCGCCGCGATCTCCTCGCGGTCGGCGGGTGGCGGGGTGCGGGCGAGGTC
>DASZDF010000417.1:0-5010 GCA_035942275.1 Solirubrobacteraceae bacterium
CGTCGAGCCCGTGCACGCGCCGGGCCGGATGCTCGGCGTCAGCCGCGACGCAGAGCTCACGAGCGCGGACGTCGAGCTGCGCCCCGGCGCCCTGCTCCTCCTCTACACGGACGGGATCCTGGACGCGCGCGCCGACCGCGAGACGTTCGGCGAGCAGCGGCTGCGCGACGCGCTGGTCCGCGGCGCCGGCGAGGCTCCGTCGACCGTCCTGCGGTCGATCGAGGGCGAGGTCCGCGCGTTCTCGCCCGGTCCCGCGCGCGACGACAAGGCGCTCTTGGCGCTGCGCGTCCCGCCGCCGGCGTAGCGCTGCTACGCGGCGCGCTGGGCGATCGCTCCGCGGCGCTCGCTGTGGAGCCGGCCGCCGCAGCGGCGGCACTTGCACGCCGTCGCGTAGTACTGCGCCAGCTCGTCGAACCACGTCGTGCCGCATGCCTCGCAGCGCAGCGCCCCGGCCTTCAGCGGCCGGCTCGCCGGCGCGCGCCGGTCGGTCTGATGCTCGAACTCCATGCTCCTCCCCTGCCTCTACCGGTGCGGGAATGAATCACAATCAGCACAAGCGCGCAAGGGTTCGCGTCGTGAGTGCGCAGCTTTCCGCCCACCGGCGTGGTATGAACGACCGCCATGCGCGAGAACGACGCCCCGTTCACGCTCCACGTGGAGGGCCGTGAGGGCGAGGTCCGCGTCGTCGCCACCGGCGAGCTGGACCCCAGCACGGCGCCGAGCGTCGCCGCCGTCCTCGCGCAGCACCGCGGCGACGACGTCGTCGTCGACCTCGCGGCGGTGAGCTTCGCCGACTCCTCGATCGTCCGCACGCTGGTCGAGGAGCGCCATCACGCGCACCTCGCCGACGCGACGTTCGCGATCGCGGGCGCGAACGACCGCGTCCGCCGCTCGTTCGAGCTGAGCGGTGTCGTCGGGCTGTTCGACTGGGTCGACTAGTCCCGGTCGAGCTCGAGCCAGATGAGGCCGCCGTCGTCGCGCTCGACGCCCCAGCGGTCCGCGAGCCGGTCGACGATGTACAGCCCGTAGCCGCCCGAGCCGTCGTCCGACGGGGCGATCCGCGGATCGAAGCCGCCGCCGTCGTCGTGCACCTCGAGGCGCAGGCAGTCCGGCTTGACCTCGAGGCGGACCTCGAAGCTGTCGGTACGCGCGTGGCGCACCGCGTTCGTCACGAGCTCGGAGACCAGCAGCATCAGGTCGCCGGAGGTGCGGCCGTCGACCTCGGCGACCCCCAGGGCGTCCTCGACGTCGCGGCGCGCGCGGCCGATCGCGGCGGGTCGGGCCTCATGACGGAAGTGCAGCTCGACGACGTGGGGCATGGGATCCACAACGGCGTACCCGACGGCGGGCGCGCGCACGCACGCGATCTACTGGTGGCGGGAGGCGAGCGCCGTGGCGGTGCCGAGACCGAGGTAGACGGCGGCGCCGGCGTACCGTCCGGCGTCCTGCGCGCGCCGGCTGCGGCGGCGGATCCGGGCCGCGATCGCGCCCGCGCCGAGCGCGTACAGCGAGTCGCTCAGCAGCGCGAGCAGCACGAACGTCGTCCCCAGGACGAGGATCTGGCCGAGCACCGGCCCGTGGTCCGGATCGACGAACTGCGGCAGGAACGCGAGGAAGAACAGGGCCGTCTTCGGGTTGAGGACGTTCACGATCACCCCGCGACGGAAGATCAGCCCGGGCCGCGCCGCGCGCGCCACGCGCTCCTCTCTCGGAGCGCGATCGAGCAGCCGCCGGATCCCGAGGTACAGCAGGTAGCCGGCGCCCGCGTACTTGACCGCCGAGAACGCGACCGCCGAGGACACGACGAGCGCCGAGATCCCGACGGCCGCCGCGACGATGTGCACGAGGCCGCCGGTCGCCACGCCGAGCGCCGACAGCACGCCCGCGCGACGGCCGTGCTCGACGCTCTGCGCGAGGATGTACAGCACGGCCGGGCCCGGGATCACGATGAGCGCGAGGGCCGCGCCGCTGAACAGCAGGAGGGTCGACGGGTCCGGCACCGGCCGATCCTCTCACGCCGGTGAGCCGGCCATCGAGGCGCCGCCCTCGGAGCCCGCCGGCGCGGCCGGCGCGCCCGTGTACCGGAGCGCGAGCATCGCCCGGTCGTCGGCGCCGTGGCCCTCGACGAACGCGCGCAGCGCGCGGTCGATCGCCGCCAGGAGCGGCCCGGGGTCGGGCGGTGCGGACTCGACCGCCGCCAGCAGCCGCGCCTCGCCGAAGCGCTCGCGCGCGCCGGGCGCGTCGAGCACGCCGTCCGTGTAGAAGAACAGCAGGTCGCCGGGGGCCACCTCGACGGTCTCCTCCGCGAACGCCTCCTGGTCGACGACGCCGAGGAGGACGTCGTGGCGGCCGATCTCGCGAGGCGGCTCGCCCTCGCGCTTCAGCAGCGGCAGCGGGTGCCCGGCCGCCGCGACCGTGACGCACGCCCTGCCGCCGCCGGGCTCGATCAGCGCGCAGACGACGCTCACCGGCGCCAGCCGGGGCTGCTCGCGCAGAACCTCGTTGACGAGGGCGAGCAGCCGCGACGGGCGCCGGTCGAACCGCGCGGCCATCTGCGCGGAGTGCCGCACCAGCGCGGTGAGCGCCGCGGCCTCGAGGCCCTTGCCGGTCACGTCGCCGAGCACGACGACGTGCGCGTCGCCGCTCGCCACGACGTCGTAGAAGTCGCCGCCGACCTGCGCGCGCTCGTCGCCCGCGGCGTACGACGCGCCGACCTCCCATCCGGGCACGTCGGGGAGCTGGTCGGGCAGCAGGCTGCGCTGGAGCGTCTCGGCCACGCGGACCTGCTCGGCGTAGAGCCGCCCGTTCTGGACCGCGGTCGCCGCGCGGCGGGCGAGGTCCTGGGCGAACGCGAAGTCGTCGTCGTCGAACGTGCGCTCGCTCTCGGCGGACACGAAGGTCATCGCCCCGACGACCTCCTCCCCCGCCGTCATCGGGACGATCATCGCCGACCGCATGCCGATCGAGCGGATGAGGCGCAGGTGCTCCTCGTCGCGCGCGGACTCGACGAGCAGCTCGTCGGGCACATCGTTGTAGCGCTCCGCCTGGCCGGTCCGGATGACGGCCGGGAGGCCCGCCGGCGCATCCGGCTCGACCGGGTAGCGCTCGTTCAGCTCCTCGGCGAGCGAGAGCTTCGACGCGTCGGCGTGGGCGACCGCCACGCGCTCGATGCCGTCCGGCCCGACGAGGTCGACCGCCGCCCAGTCCGCCAGCCACGGGACGGCCAGCGCGCAGACCCGCTGCAGCGCCACGTCGTACTCGAGCGACGACGCGAGGACCTGCCCCGCCTCGTCGAGGAACCGCTGGCGCAGCTCGGCCTCCTTGGCCTCCGTGACGTCCTCGATGACGTTCACGGCGAGCGGCTCGCCGTCCGCGTCGTGGAGGAGCGTCGCCTTCGTCAGCAGCCAGTACTCGCGCCCCGTGTCGCGCCGCACGCTGCGGGTGAGCATCGGCGGCGGGTCGGCCTCGCCGGCGACGAGCCGGCGCCCGGGGAACTCCTCGAGCCGGACGGGCGTGCCGTCCTCGCGCGTGATGATGAACCGCGACGCGAGCGCGCCCGACCGGGCGGGCAGCGTCTCGCCGGCGACGACGCCGAGCAGCTCGCGCGCGGCGTCGTTGGCGTAGATCGTCTGGCCGTCGGCGTCGTGGACGGTGACCGCCTCGGCCAGCGAGCCGAGGATGCGGTCGAGCCGCTCGTGCGTGCGGGTCAGCTCGTCGAGCAGGCGCGCGTTGCCGAGCGCCAGCGCCACGCGACCGCCGAGGACGCCGAAGAACGCGCGGTCGTCGTCGGAGTACGCGCGCCCGACGAACCCCAGCGCGCCGATCGCGCGGTCGCGGATGCGCAGGGGGATGACGACCCGGTCGCCGTCCAGATCGGCCCCGCGGTCGAGGACGCGCCGGGGCTCGTCGTCGGCGTCGAGCAGGTCGACCCAGACGCGGCCCGCGACGGCCGGGACGGTGGCGTCGCCCAGGCGCTCGAGGGCGCCGACGACGCTCGGCGCGTCGGTGATGCGCCCGACCTCGGCCAGCAGCGCCATCCGCCGCCGCTCGAGCTCCGCGGCCTCCCGCACGCGCGCGCCCAGCACGCCCAGCACCACGCCGCAGCTGACGACGACCATGCGCGCGAGGTGGTCGTTGCTGGCGAAGAAGTCGTCCCAGATGCCGCTCAGCACGGCGAGCACGAAGGCGAGCGCCGCGAGGCCGCCGACCTCGCGCGGCCGGGCGACGAGCGCCAGCCCGAGCACGGGCAGCAGGAACCACGTCGTGAAGATGACGTCGCTGCCCGACGCGATGTCGACGGTCGCGATGATCGCCTCGGCGGCGACCGCGAGCAGGGGCCATGGCAGAGAGGAACGCGCTCTCACGCGGCGACTCTAACCGCCGCTCCGCCCCCTCGCTCGCGTCGCGTCAGACTCCCGCCCCATGGACTTCGAGCCCAGCGCGCGGTGCCGCGAGTTCTCCGAGCGGCTGACCGCCTTCATGACCGAGCACGTCTACCCGGCGGAGGCGGTCTTCGCCGAGCAGCTGCGCGCCGCCGGCGATCCCCACGCGGAGGTCCCGATCGTCGAGGACCTCAAGGAGGAGGCGCGCCGGCGCGGGCTGTGGAACCTGTTCCACCCCGACCCCGAGGTCGGCCCGGGGCTGAAGAACGTCGAGTACGCGCCGCTCGCCGAGATCATGGGGCGCAGCCCGCTCGGGCCGGAGGCGTGCAACTCGAGCGCGCCCGACACCGGGAACATGGAGGTGCTGACCCAGTTCGGCACGCCGGAGCAGAAGGACGCCTGGCTGCGGCCGCTGCTCGACGGCGAGATCCGCTCCGCGTTCGCGATGACCGAGCCGGACGTCGCGGCGTCCGACGCCACGAACATCCAGATGCGGATCGAGCGCGACGGCGACTCGTACGTGCTCAACGGGCGCAAGTGGTGGACGTCGGGCGCGATGCGCGAGCGCTGCCGGATCTTCATCGCGATGGGGAAGACGAACCCGGACGGGCCGCCCCACAAGCAGCAG
>DASZDF010000418.1:0-2088 GCA_035942275.1 Solirubrobacteraceae bacterium
CGGGAGGAGCGGCTCAGCGTCGCAGAAGGCGCGGCTGCCCGCCCCGCCTGAGCCGCTTCGCGGCCGCGAACCCGGCGGCGAGCGTCGAGGCGGCGCCGGCCGCGGCGCGGAGGGTCCTGCCGAGCCGCTCCGGGTCGGGGATCGGGTGGTAGCGCGCGCCGGCGTCGTCGAACTCGATGAAGCCCTGCGGCGTCGCCTCGAGGTAGCCGCCGCCTCCCCCGCCGTCGCCCTCGTCGCCGCTGCCGAACCCGCCGCCGCCCGCCGCGCGGACGCGGGCGACCGGGATCACCGTGCGCTCGCCCGCGACCACCGGCTCGCCGTAGCAGAGCCGCGCGCCGCCCAGGCCGTCGAGCAGGCCCTTGAGGCCGCCGACGCGCGGGCCCTTCCGCGGCTTGTCCTTCTTCGCCATCAGCGGCCGGTCATCTAGCCGTCGTAGGGCACGAAGTCCCGCTTGCGGGCGCCGCACACCGGACAGAACCACGTGTCCGGGATGTCCTCGAAGTTCGTGCCGGAGGGGATCCCTCCGTCGGGGTCGCCGTCCGCGGGGTCGTAGATGAACCCGCAGGACTCACAGATCCATTTCGTCATCGACGTGGCAGGCTACGCATTCGTGGAGGCCGACCGCCCGCACGTCAGCGAGGAGCTCAACACGGGCGAGGCGTCGACGCCCCGTCCCGCCGCGACCGTGCTGCTCCTGCGCGGCGGGTCGGACACGCTGGAGGTCCTCCTCGTCAAGCGCAACCCCGCGCGCGGGTTCATGGCCGGCGCCTGGGTATTCCCCGGCGGCTCGGTCGACACCGGCGAGGGATCGGACGACGCCGCGCACCGCGTCGCGGCGCTGCGCGAGCTGGAAGAGGAGGCGAGCGTCGCGCTCACCGACCCCGCGGCGCTCGTCCCGTTCAGCCGCTGGATCACGCCGGCGCAGGTCAAGAAGCGCTTCGACACCTGGTTCTACCTCGCGACGGCGCCGGACGACGCGGCCCCGCGGTGCGACGGCGAGGAGTGCGTCGACCTCGGCTGGTTCACGCCGCAGGGCGCGCTCGACGCCCACCGGCGGGGCGAGATCCTCCTCGTCTTCCCGACGATCAAGACGCTCGAGCAGCTCGGGCGGTTCGCGACCGCCGACGAGCTGCTCGACCATGCGCGCGGGCGCGAGGTGACGCCGGTCGAGCCGCGCGTGCTGATCAGCGGCGAGACGGCGCGCGTCGTGCTGCCCGGCGAGCCGGGGTACGACTGATGGCGCAGCCGCGAGGCGTCAAGCCGGCGGGGACGGGCGAGGGCCTCACCGTCGCCGTCACCGGGCCGACCGGCGAGATCGGCAAGCCGTTCGTGCAGGCGCTCGAGCGCACGCGCGACGTCGGCCGCATCCTCGGGATGGCGCGCCGCCCGTTCGACCCGTCGTCGCTCGGCTGGCGCAAGACCGAGTACCGCCAGGGCGACATCACGAACCGCGCGGACGTCGACGCGCTCGTCGCCGGCGCCGACGTCGTCGTGCACCTCGCGTTCATCGTCCTCGGCGCGAGCGACGCGACGCGCGAGATCAACCTCGAGGGGTCGCGCAACGTCTTCCGGGCGGCGGTCGACGCGGGCGTGAAGCGGCTCGTCTACACGTCGAGCGTCGCCGCGTACGGCTTCCACGAGGACAACCCGCTCCCGCTCCACGAGGACGTCCCGGTGCGCGGCACCGAGGCGCACCCGTACAGCGCGCAGAAGGCCGAGCTCGAGCGGGTCCTGCGCGAGGAGACCGACGGGAAGGTCGACACCTACGTCTTCCGGCCCTGCATCGTCGCGGGGCCGCAGGCGCGGATGCTCATCGACGCGATCCCGTACGTGAAGATCGGCGAGCGGCTGCCGGGGGTCGTCCGCGCGCTCTTCGACCAGGTCCCGATCCTCAAGCCGGTCATCCCCGACCCGGGCGTCCCGTTCCAGCTCGTCCACAACGACGACGTCGCGAGCGCGCTGAAGGCCGCGGTGCTCGGCAAGGGCGAGCCCGGCGTCTACAACCTGGCCAGCGAGGGCGAGATCACGATGAGCGACCTCGCCGACGCGTTGCGCTGGTACTCCGTGCCGGTGCCCGACCTCGCGGTC
>DASZDF010000419.1:0-2189 GCA_035942275.1 Solirubrobacteraceae bacterium
CCTCGGCGGCGACACCTCCTGGCGCGCGAGCCGCCCGGCGGGCGAGTGCGACGACACGGAGACGCAGACGGCCCAGACCGACATGCGCGACCTCGCGCAGTACCGCTGCCTGTACCAGCGCGTGCGACTGACCTACACGGCGACGCTCGTCACCGAGCCGCGGCCGAACCGCACGCGCAACTAGCGGGCGACGCGCGCAGAGCGCGCCGCGCTCAGCAAGCTCCGGGGTTCTCGGCGCAGAAGTCGCTCGTGCCGCCGGCCTCGGCTCCGCCGGTGTCCTCGGACGGTGCCTCGGGCGCGGGGGTCGCCGCTCCTCCGGTGTCGTCCGGGGTCGCGGGCGTCGCGGGGGCGGGCGTGGGCGTCTGCGGGGCGGGGGTTCCCCCGGAGGCGTCGGGCGTCTCGCCCGCCGCCGTGCCGCCGGTGTCGTCGCCCGCCGCGTCGTCGCCGGTGGTCGACGTCGACGTGGTCGACGTCCCCTCGTCGTCGCCGGCCGCTTCCGAGGCCGGGGCGTCGGGCACCGTGAGGTTCGGCGTGGTCTCCGGGGTCGCGCTCGTCAGATCGTCGTCGCCGCCGCAGCCGGCGCCCACGAGGGCGAGGGCGGAGAGGGCGGCGATCAGCAGAGCGCGCATCGCCGGACCGGACCTCAGGACGCCGCTGGCGCCACCGGCGCCATCC
This sequence comes from Solirubrobacteraceae bacterium, assembly GCA_035942275.1. Taxonomy (GTDB): domain Bacteria; phylum Actinomycetota; class Thermoleophilia; order Solirubrobacterales; family Solirubrobacteraceae; genus CADCVT01. The sequence goes on from DASZDF010000419.1 coordinate 676, forward strand.
GGCGGCCGCAGGTCGGGCAGTCGTTCAGGTCCTTCTGTGCGAGCTGGTCGCACCAGTTGCAGAAGCGCAGATACTCCACGGCCCACGGCAGGTTGCTCTTCGACGGGGCCAGCGGGATCACCTTCCCGACGACCTGGAGCTCCTCGCCGGTCTCGCGATCGACGTAGATCCGGTCGGGCTCGGCCTCCATGATGATCTCGCGCCCGGTCGAGGGCGCGCGTAAGCGGTAGCGCTGCACCGCGGGAATGGTACTTCAGCGGACGGAGGACGAGATCCGTCGCCGCACGGGCTGTTCGACGTCGAGGTCGCCCGCGTCCTCGAGCTCGATCGTGCCGGAGGAGACGCCCTCGGCCAGCGCCGAGATCACGTCGGGGTCGAACTGGTGCCCGGCCTCGATCTTGACCCGCTCGAAGGCCACGCTGACGGGCAGCGGGCCGCGGTACGGGCGGGTCGCGGTCATCGCCTCGAGCGCGTCGCAGACGCTGAAGATGCGCGCGGCGAGGGGGATCTCGTCGGCGGCCAGGCCCTCCGGGTAGCCGCGGCCGTCCCAGCGCTCGTGGTGGTAGAGGACGACGTCGGTCACGACGGGCGCGAGCCCCAGCGGCCGCACCACGCGCGCGCCGGTCTGCGGGTGGCGGCGCATGACCTCCCACTCCGCGGGCGTGAGCGCGCCCGGCTTCATCAGGATCTTCTCCGGGACGCCGATCTTCCCCACGTCGTGGAGCAGGCACCCGAACAGGAAGTCGTCGCCGTCGCAGTAGGCCGGCTCGACCTTGCGCGCGAGCTGCGTCGCCAGGCGGCTGACGGCGCGCAGGTGGCGGCTCGTGACCGTGTCCTTCGCCTCGACGGCGGCGGCGAGCGACTCGATCACCGCGCGGTTGCGGCGCCGTGACTCCGCGTGCATCGTCGCGTAGAGGTCGATCACCGGGCGGACGACGTCGACGTCGATCAGCCCGCGGCCGTCGGCGGCGGCGCACAGCGTCGCCCGCAGCTCGTCCTTGCGCAGCGACGTCTTGACGATCGAGACGGCGCCCGCGTCGAGGATCGTGCGGACGACGGCGGGATCGGTGTCGTCGTGGATGACGACGCACGGCGTCCCCGGCCACCCCGCGTCGAGCAGCGCGACGCCGGCCGCGGCCTGATCCACGTTGAGTTGGCTGGCATCGAGGATCGCCAGCGAGGGTGTGGGCCCGTCGCTGAACGCTGCCTCCGCTGCCGAAGCGATCCGGTCGACCAGATCCAGTCCACTGCCGCGAAGCACACCTTCCACGTGCGCGAAGCGGCCTGGTTCCGTGCCGACGAAGATCACGTGCTTCCCGCTCACGATCTCTCGCTTTCTTCCGTGACGAACCCTACAGGCAAGGGCAAGGCACCTTCCAGCCAGGAGCGGGCCTCAGGTTGTGCGACTGTCCCTTTGCGCCGTCTTTTCGCCTCAACCGCATGAAAATCCTTACTTTCCACGGCTATTTGCTCGGGGGCACCGGCTCCAACGTCTACAACGCGCAGCTCTGTCG
>DASZDF010000420.1:0-10919 GCA_035942275.1 Solirubrobacteraceae bacterium
CGACGCGATGACCTCGATGATCACCAGCGGGAGCGGGTCGATGTCGAACGTGTCGGCGAGCAGGAAGGTGATCGGCACCAGCAGCTGGACCGTCGTGAGGTTGTCGAGGAAGGCGCTGAGCACGGCCGTCGCGCCGGCGAGGCACAGCACGACCGCCAGCGGCCGGCCCCGGGAGAGCTGCCCGGCGCGGATGGCGAGGTACGTGTAGATCCCCGTCACCTCGGTCAGCCGGACGATGAGCATCATCCCCGCGAGCAGCCCGATGGTGTTCCAGTCGATCGCCGCGATCGCGGCGTCCTGCTCGATCGTCTGGGTGACGAGGACGAGGATCGCGCCGACGAGCGCGACCTTGGTGCGGTGCAGGCGCTCGGTCGCGATGACCGCGAGCGCGAGCACGAAGATGCCGACCGCCAGAGCCACCCCGCTACAGTAGATCGTGCCTCGGTGAAGTCCGCCGACGCGACTGCTTGCCTACGTCCTGCTTCAGAGGTTCGGGTCAGCCGTCATCCACCCGAATCGTTCGCGGCCCCACAGCCGCCAGGAGAAACCAAGTTGTCCAAGCAGTCCTTCGCCGCGCTCGGCGTGTCGGCGCCTGTCGTCCAGGCCCTCGCCGCCCGTGGCATCACCACCCCCTTCGCCATCCAGGAGCGTGTCACCGCCGACGTGCTGGCCGGCCACGACGTCCTCGCCTCCTCCCCCACGGGCTCGGGCAAGACGCTCGCCTTCGAGGTCCCGATCGCGGATCGCGTCGAGGCCACCGACCGCCGCCCCGCGGCCCTGATCCTGGCGCCGACGCGCGAGCTCGCCTCGCAGATCGTCGACGAGTCCCGCTCCGTCGCCCACTCCCGGGCGCTCGGCATCGCCGCCGTCTACGGCGGCGTCTCGATCGGCAAGCAGGCCCGCGAGGCCGGCCGCGCGCACATCCTCGTCGCCACCCCCGGGCGGCTCGAGGACCTCATCGCCCGCGGCGCGGTCACGCTCGAGCACGTGAAGATCCTCGTCCTCGACGAGGCCGACCGGATGCTCGACATGGGCTTCAAGCCGGCGGTCACGCGCATCGTCAACCAGTGCCCGGCCGACCGGCAGACGCTCTTCTTCTCCGCGACCCTCGACGGGGAGGCCGGCCGCATCGCGACCGAGTTCACCCGCGACGCGCGCCGCCACGACGACGCCGGGCCCAAGCGCACCGCCGCCATCGAGCACCGCTTCGTCGCGGTCGACCGCACGGAGCGCGTCGGCACGCTGGTCGAGCACCTCGCCGCGAAGGACCGCGACCTCGCGCTCGTCTTCGTCCGCACCAAGCGCGGCGCCGACCGGCTCGTGAAGTCGCTGTCGCGCTCGGGCGTCGACGCGGTCGCCATGCACGGCGACAAGTCGCAGCGCCAGCGCGAGCGCGCCCTCGCGAACTTCGAGGCCGGCCGCATCGACACGCTCGTCGCGACCGACGTCGCCGCGCGCGGCATCGACGTCGACGACATCTCGCACGTCATCCAGTTCGACCCGCCGGACGGGCGCGACACCTACGTCCACCGCGTCGGCCGCACCGGCCGCGCCGGGCGCACCGGCGTCGGCATCACCTTCGTCGAGCGCGACACCGCGGCGGACGTCGAGCAGATCGCCCGCGCGCTGCGCCTCGACCGCGAGTTCGGCGAGACCGGCCTCTCGCGCCCGGCGAAGCCGTCGCACCCGGCGCGCGCGCCGCAGCACCCCCGCCCGCAGGGCTCGCGCCGTCGCCGTTCCCGCGGCCGGCGCTAGATTTCCCGGCTCCATGGGCGAGCAGTTCTGCACCGTCGGCGACGTCGAGCTCTGCTACGAGACCTTCGGCGACCCCTCCGACGTCCCGCTGCTGCTCGTCATGGGGCTCGGCACGCAGATGATCGCGTGGCGCAACGACTTCTGCGAGTCGCTCGCGGCCCGCGGCTTCCACGTCATCCGCTACGACAACCGCGACATCGGCCGGTCGACGCACCTCCGCTCCGCCCGCCCGCCGACCGTGCGCCAGATGCTCACGCGCGACCGTCGCGCCGCGGCGTACACGCTCGACGACATGGCCGACGACGCGGCGGGGCTGCTCGACTGCCTCGGCATCGAGGCAGCGCACGTCGTGGGCGCCTCGATGGGCGGGATGATCGCCCAGATGCTGGCCGCCGGGCACCCGGACCGCGTCCTCACGCTCACGTCGATCATGTCGACGACCGGACACCGCCTGAAGGGCCAGCCCGCGCTGAAGGTCTATCCGTTCTTCCTCGCCAAGCGGCCGAAGGCGAAGGACGAGGCCATCGAGCGCATCGTCAAGCTCTTCAGGGTCGTCGGCTCCCCCGGCTTCCCGCGCGACGAGGAGGACCTGCGCAAGCTGGCGTCGGACTCCTGGGACCGCGGCGACGGTGACGACGCCGGCAGCGGCCGCCAGCTCCAGGCGATCCTCGCGTCCGGCAACCGCACCGCCGCCCTGCGCGACGTCAAGGCGCCCACGCTCGTCATCCACGGCAAGGCCGACAAGCTCGTCCGCCCGAGCGGCGGCCGCGCGACCGCGCGCGCCATCCCCGGCGCCCGCCTGGTGCTCATCGACGGGATGGGCCACGACATGCCCCGGGGCGTCTGGCCCCGGCTGATCGACCTGATCGCCGAGCACGCGGCCCGCGTCCCCGCGAGCGCGCGCGACCGCGCCGCCGCCTAGCGCCTGCGCAGGCGCAGCGTGCGCCGCGCGACGGAGGCGTTGCCCGCCGCGTCCACCGCCCGCGTGGTGAGGGTCGCCGCCAGCGGTCCGTCCAGCCTCCGGCGGTAGCGCGGCAGGATCTTCAGGCGCAGCCGCGCGGCGCTGCGCGCGTGCAGCGAGCGTACGACCCGTCCGATGACGACGGCGCGCGACCCCAGCCCCTGGCGGCGGGCCACCGGCGGCGGGAGCCGCAGCTCCGCGCCGAAGGTGCATGCCTCCGAGCACAGCGTCTCGAGCCCGATGCCGCGCCGGAGCACCTCCGGCAGCGCGAGCGTCGACGCGATGGTGAGCCGCAGGCCCGGCGCCGTTCCGTCGACGACACCCCCGGGCAGCGTCGGGTTCCCGGGGACCCGGGGCGGCACCGGCGGCGTCACGACGGGCGGGACGACCACGGGGGGCTCGGTGACCGGAGGCTCGGCCGGCGGCGCGTCCACGACGAACTCGTAGCGGACGCCCTCGGCGTCGACGAGCCCGCCCGGAGTGACCGCGCGGGCCTCGAAGACGTGGTCGCCGTTCGGGACGTCCTTCAGCTCGACGACGGGCCCGCACGGCTCCCACGGCCCTCCGTCGAGCCGGCACTCGAACAACCCCGTCGCCGGCACCGCGCCGAGCACGAACCGCACCGTCGACGTCACGAGGTGCAGGCCGGGAACGCCGTCGAGGAGCGTGTCCGGGACGTCGCCGCCGCGCAGCTGGATCAGCGCCGGGCTGCAGCACGCGTCGATGGTGCCGCCGTACCCGCCGATGAGGATCTGGCCGCCGTCGCGGACGACGATCTCGCCCAGGATGTTGTTGTCGCCGGGCACGAGCTGGCGGCGCCGTACCCCGCCGTCGCCGAACGCCGGGTCCGCCGTCCCGTCGGCGAGCAGGCGGCCGGCGACGACGTGGCTGGAGACGTTGCCGACCACGACGACCTTGCCGGCGGGATCCTCGGCGACGGAGACCGCGTCGGTCCAGGTGCGGTGCTCCGGGTCGGCGGGCAGCGTCGCGACGCCGTCCGCGCCGAACGCCGGGTCCGGGTCGCCGGCGGGCGTGAGCCGCACGACGGTGAGCACGCCGCCGGTGTTCCAGTCCGGCGGCTCCACCGGATCCGCGGACGTGCCGGCGAGGAGGATGCTCCCGTCGTCGCGCAGCGCCAGCGCGGCCGTCCGCGGCCCGTACATCTCGGGGTCCTCGGGCGCCGGCAGCGGGACGACGACCCGCCCTTCGTCGCCGAACGACTCGTCGGGGGCGCCCTCGTCCGTCAGGCGCGTGACCTCGAACCCCACGACGCCGGGCGTGTGGTGCGCGACGAGGAGGCCGCCGCCGGTCGCGGCCGCGATCCGGCGCGCGGTGCCCGCGCCGAGGTCGACCGTGCCGTCCTCGCCGAAGCCCGGGTCGGGCAGGCCGTCGCGCGAGAACCGCATGATCAGGACGCGGCGGCCCTCGCCGCCGTCGCGGGACGCGCCCACTGCCACGACCAGACGCCCCTCCCCGTCCTCGACCGCGTCGCCGACCCAGCTCATCGTGGCGTCCGGTGGCGTGATCCTCACCGTGCCGCCCGAGCCGAAGGACCCGTCGACGTCACCGTCCTCGCGCAGGCGCGTCAGCAGCGCGTGCTGCCGGCCGTCGCCGCCGGCGTACGACGCGCCGCCCCCGACGACGATCCCGCCGTCGTCCTGGAGCACGAGCGCGATCCCGCCGGAGCCGGGCTGGGGGCCCAGCCCGAGCTGGTGCAGGACGCGGCCGTCGACGCCGAACGAGGGATCGGGCAGCCCGCCGGGCAGATGACGGAAGACCGCGACGCGCGACGGGTCCCGCTGCAGCCCCGCGGCGACGAAGCGGCCCTCACCGTCCTCGCGGAGGTCCGTGATGGCGCCGTCCGGCACGCCGACGATCCGTCCCGCCGCGCCGAACGAGAGGTCGAGGTCCGACGGGTCCTGGAGCAGCAGGCTCTCGTCGGCCACGGCGAGAGCCGGAGCGATGCAGAGAAGGCAGAGCGCGAGGAGCAGCATCCGTGCCACGACAGGAGTGATACCGCGTTTCAGAGCATTCGGCCAGCGCGCCGGCTGGCGGCCAACCTCAGCGCTTCCCCTTGCCGCGCGACTGGCGCTCGAGCTCGCGCGCGAACGCCGACTCGATCTCGTCGGCCAGGCTCTGCCGGAACAGCGCCGTCACCGTCTCGGCGGCGACGGGGCGCAGCGCCTCGATCGCCTCGGCGACCTCGGGCCAGCGCTTCTCGCCGTCGGGCGCCGAGCGGACGGGCTTCCACAGCTCCTCGAGGAACAGCCGGACGTAGTTGCGCGCGATCGACTCGCAGTTGCGCCGCACGCGCTCGACCGACTCGAGGGCCGCGCGGAGGTCGATCCCGCGCTCGACCGCCTCCTCGGCCGCGCGCAGCAGCGAGGGGCTCGGCACCTCCCAGCGCCCGTCGCCGAGCGGGACCAGGATCTCGAGCTGCTCGGCCTTCGCGAGCGTTCGCGGGTCGGTCGCTCCGAACCGCTCGGTCAGCTCGTCGGCGCCGATGATCTCCGGCGCCTCGACGTCGCCCGGAGCGGTCACCGCGCGGCGGAAGCGCATGAGCTGGTCGTCGCCGGCGGACAGGAGGCGGTGGATCGCGTTGAGGTTGAAGCCCTCGGCCTGCATCTCGCGGATGAGGTTCAGCCGCTCGACGTGCGCGGGCCCGTAGTAGCCGGTCCGTGCGATCACGTCGGGCGGCGGGAGCAGGCCGCGCGACTGGTGGTTGCGTATGTTGCGCACGGTCATGCCCGTCGCGTGTGCGAGCTGCTCGATCGTGAGCCGGCCGTCGGCGGGCGCGACGGCGCGAAGGCGGGCCTGTGGCACGTGTGTGATGATACCCACGATTGATGTGACCTCAATCGAGGTAACATCACGCGGAGTCACGATCCGGGAGACCCTGAAACCATGACCGCATTCCTCCTCGCCGTGGAGGGCTCCGAGCCCGCCGGCGGCGCCGCGATAGCCGAGGTGGTCGGCGCCACCGCCGGCGCCATGCTGATGACCGCGCTGCTCCTCGGCCTCGGCCTCGGCCACCGCAGCGGCCGCACGCAGATCCTGAGCAAGCTCGCCGCGGTCTCCGAGCGCATCTCCGGCATCCCGGGGTGGGCGGCGTTCCCCGTCGGCCTCGCGACGGGCTCGCTCCTCACCGCCGTCTTCGGCATGTACTGGGACATCTCCCTGCACATCGACGACGGCCGCGACGCCGGCCCGCTCGCCAACCCGGCGCACTACTTCATCCTCTTCTGCCTCTTCGCCATCTTCGCGGCGGGCTTCCTGTCGATCGTCATGCCGAAGGAGCGGACGGGCCCGACCGCGATCCGCATCAGCGAGGGCTGGTACGCGCCGCTCGGCGGCGTCCTCGTCATGGCGTGCGGCGCGTTCAGCCTGATCGGCTTCCCGCTCGACGACGTCTGGCACCGCCTGTTCGGCCAGGACGTGACCCTCTGGGGCCCGACCCACCTGATGCTGATCGGCGGCGCGTCGATGACGCTCGTCGGCCTCTCCGTCCTGCTCATCGAGGCCAAGCGCGCCGCCGTCGCCGACGGCAAGGGCGACCGCGAGAAGCCCTGGGCCGCGCTGGCGCGCAAGACCGCGCTGCCCGGCGGGCTGCTCATCGGCCTGTCGACGTTCCAGGCCGAGTTCGACTTCAGCGTCCCCCAGTTCCGCTTCATCTTCCAGCCGATGCTGATCATGCTCGCGGCCGGCGTCGGGCTCGTCGCGACGCGGATCTACCTCGGCCGCGGCTCCGCGCTCCTCGCGGTGGCGTTCTTCCTCGTCGTCCGCGGGTTCCTCTCGATCACGATCGGCCCCGTCCTCGGGCAGACGACGCCCGCGCTGCCGCTCTACGTCGTCGAGGCGCTCGTCGTGGAGGCCGTGGCCCTGCGCTACGCCCGCCGGCCGCTGCAGTTCGGGCTCGTCGCCGGCGCCGGCATCGGCACGATCGGCCTCGCGGCGGAGTGGGCGTGGACCCACGCCGTCATGCACCAGCCGTGGCCGTCCGAGCTCTTCCCCGAGGGCGCTCTGCTCGGGTTCGCGATGGCCATGGTCGGCGCCGTGCTCGGCGCCTGGGTCGGCGCGCGCCTGGCGGCCGAGGAGGTCGAGCGGCCCCCGGTCCTGCGCCCGCTCGCGGTCGGCGCGGCGCTCGCGCTCGCCGTCATGGTGTTCTACGGGCTCCAGGACGACCCGAAGGGCGAGCCGGTCCGCGCGCAGGTGCAGGTGACCGAGACGAGCGGCGGCGCGCAGCGGGAGGGGAACCTCCTCGTGACGCTCGACCCGCCGGACGCGGCCGAGGACGCGGAGTGGCTCACGCTCACGGCATGGCAGGGCGGCGGCAGCATGGTCGAGCCGCTCAAGGAGGTCGGCCCCGGCCGGTACCGCACGACGGAGCCCGTGCCGCTGCATGGCCCGTGGAAGTCGCTCATCCGCCTGCACACGGGCAGCGAGCTGCAGATCGCGCCGGTGTTCCTGCCGGCCGACGAGGCGATCCCGGCGAAGGAGATCCCGGCGCCGGCGAGCTTCGAGCGCGAGTTCGTCGCCGAGCCGGAGGTCCTGCTCCGCGAGCAGACCGGCGGCGGCGGCGCGTCGTGGGTGCTGGCGTACACGGTCGTCGCGCTGATCGCGCTCGGCCTGCTCGCGCTGCTCGCCTGGGGGCTGCACCGGCTCGCGGTGCTCGCTCCCGGGGCCGGGCGCGGCGGGCACGGCTCGCCGCCGCCGGCCGAGACCCGGACCGGGCCGCGCGTCAGCGGCCGCCCGAGCCCCGCGGCCTCATGACGGTCCTCGCGCACCATCCGCTGCTCGAGTCGCTGCCGTTCTTCCTCCCCATGCTGATCGTCGTCGCCGGCATCGCGGTGCTCACGCTCCACGATCGGCGGCGCCAGCGGCGCGGCGTCACGGCTCCGCGCGGAGCCGCCGGACATCGGGGAGGCTGAGGACGGCGGCGCTCGTGACCATCTGGAGGGCGAAGGCCAGCCACAGCGCCGCGCTCAGCCCGATGGCGGCGGAGATCGGGCCCCACACCGCGAGGCCGACCGGCGCGAACGCGAGGGAGCCGAACCAGTCGTAGGCGCTGACGCGCGACAGCGACCCCGGCGGGACGTGGCGCTGCAGCGTCGCGTCCCAGACCGCCTGGCCCAGCATCACCCCGGCGCCGGAGACGAACGCGGCCACCGCGAGCGCCGGGAGCGGCGCCTCGGCGGCGAGGAGCGCGAGCGGGACGCCCCACACGCTGAACCCGGCGACGGCGAGGAGGAGCGGCCGCGCCGGCCGCAGGCGGATCGCCAGGACCCCGCCCACCAGCCCGCCGGCGCCCAAGGCCGCTCCCGCCGCGCCCCAGGCCGCGGCGCCCCCGAGCTCGCGGTCCGCCACGACGGGCCCGAGGACCGTCCACGCGCCGTTGAGCACGTTGGCGAACGTCGCCCAGAGGACGACCGTCCACACCCACCGCCGCGAGCGGAAGGCGCGCCACCCCTCCCGCAGCTCGGTGAGGAACGACGTGGCTTCGCCCTCCGCGCGCCGCGGGAGGCGCAGCCCGGCGAGCAGGGCGCCGCTCACGGCGAACGTCGCCGCGTCGATCCCGATCGCCCAGCCGGCGCCTACCGCGACGACGAGCAGGCCGCCGAGCGCGGGCCCGCCGATCTCGCCGACCGCGATCGCGGTGACCCGCAGCCCGTTCGCGGCCTGGAGGTGCTCCGGCGGGACGACCGCCGGCATCAGCCCCGTCGCGGCGGGGATGAAGAAGCCCGTCCCCGCTCCCGTGATCGCCGCCAGCAGCGCGAGCGACCACACGTCGGCCGCCCCGGCGATCAGCAGCGTCGCCATCGTTCCCTGGGAGGCGAGCCGAACGACGTCCGCCGCCACCATCACCGCCCGGGGCGAGGCGCGGTCGGCCACGACGCCGCCTGCGAGCAGGCACGCGACCAGCGACAGCATCCGCGCCGCGAAGACGATGCCGACGTCCGACGCCGAGCCGTCGAGGCCGAGGACGGCGAACGCGAGCGCGACGTTGACCATCCCGTCGCCGAGCAGCGACACCGCCTGCGACGCGAACAGCATCCGGAAGTCGCGTTCGCGCAGGATCGCGAGGCTCTCGGGCACCCGGGGCACCGGCGCGGACGGTAACCGGCGGACGGCGCGGCGGGCGTCCTACCCTCGGCGCGTGCCGCGCTCGGTCGTCTGGTCGCTCTACGCCTTCCTCGTCCTCATCTGGTCGAGCACGTGGGTCGCGATCAAGATCGGGCTTGACGACCTGCCGCCGCTGTTCGGCGCCGGGATCCGGTTCGGCCTCGCGGGGCTCGTGCTCCTGGGCGGGGCCGCGCTCGCGCGGCGGTCGCTGCGCACCGACGCCCGCCTGGCGACGATCCTCGCCGTCCTGCCGTTTGCGCTGACCTACGGTCTCGTCTACTGGGCCGAGCAGCACATCACCTCCGGCCTGACGGCGGTGCTGTTCGGGATGCTGCCGCTCTACACGGCGCTGCTCGCGGCGATCGCGCTGCCGGAGGAGCCGCTGCGGCGGCGGCTGCTCGTCGGGATCGGGCTCGCCATCGCCGGCCTCGCGCTCGCCTTCAACGAGTCGCTCGAGCTGGGCGACGACGAGCTCGCCGGGGTCGCGGCGCTGGCCGCCGTCCTCTCGTCGCTGCCGAGCGCGATCGGCAGCGTCTCCATCAAGCTCCGCGGCGCGGCGCTCGACGCGCTCGTGCTGAACGGCTGGGCGATGCTCGCCGCGGGCGTCGTCCTGCTGGCGGCGTCCGCCCCCAGCGAGGACTGGGGCGCCGCCGCCTGGACGGCCGAGTCGATCGGCTCGATCGCCTACCTGGCGCTGCTGGGGACCGCGGCGACGTTCGTCGGCCTCACCCTCCTGCTGCGCGAGATGACGGCGGTCGCGACGTCGTTCATCTCGGTCCTCATCCCCTTCGGCGCCCTCGCGTTCGGCGCGCTGCTGGAGAACGAGGTGGTCACCGGGACCGCGATCCTGGGCGCCGCGCTGGTCGCGGCGGGCATCGCCGTGGCGGCGAGCGGGTAGCCACGCTCGCATGGCTACAAGCGTCTCCGAGAAGGAAGCGCGGCAGGTCGCCGAGGAGGCGCGCGAGCGCGAATGGAAGCTCCCCAGCTTCGGCAAGGAGCTCTTCCTCGGCAACTTCCGCCTCGATCTGATCCATCCGCAGCCCAGGCTCGACCCGCAGGCGGTCGAGAAGGGAGAACGGTTCCTCGCGCGGCTGCGCGAGTTCCTCGTCGACAGCGTGGACCCGCTCGCGATCGAGCGCGACGCGAAGATCCCCGACACCGTCCTCGACGGGCTCAAGGAGCTCGGCGCGCTCGGCATGAAGGTGCCCGAGCAGTACGGCGGGCTGGGGCTCTCGCAGGTCTACTACAACAAGGCGCTCGCGCTGGCGGGCTCCTACCACTCTTCGCTCTCGACGCTGCTGAGCGCGCACCAGTCGATCGGCGTCGCCGAGCCGCTGATGCTGTTCGGCTCCGAGGAGCAGAAGCAGAAGTGGCTCCCGAAGGTGACGAAGGACCACGTCAGCGCGTTCCTGCTGACCGAGCCCGACGTCGGCTCGGACCCGGCCCGGCTCGGCGCCACCGCGACCCCGACCGAGGGCGGCTACCTCATCAACGGGCGCAAGCTGTGGGCGACGAATGGCGCGATCGCCGACATCGTCGTCGTGATGGCGAAGGTGCCGAAGCACGACGACGGCGGCCGCGGCGGCATCAGCGCGTTCGTCCTGCCCTACGACAGCGAGGGCGTGACGGTCGAGAACCGCAACCAGTTCATGGGCCTGCGCGGCATCGAGAACTCGGTGACGCTGCTCGAGAACGTCTTCGTCCCGAAGGAGAACCTGATCGGGAAGGAGGGCCAGGGCCTGAAGATCGCCCTGAGCACGCTGAACACGGGCCGCCTCGCGCTGCCCGCGATCTGCGTCGGCGTCTCGAAGTGGGCGACGAAGGTCTCCCGGGAATGGGCAGCCGAGCGCGTGCAGTGGGGCCGCCCCGTCGGCAAGCACGACGCGGTCGCGCAGAAGATCGCGTTCATCGCGGCGACGGCGTTCGGGCTCGAGGCGATGCTCGACGTCTCCTCGCGCCTCGCCGACAACAAGAAGTCCGACATCCGCATCGAGGCGGCAATCGCGAAGCTCTACGCCTCCGAGATGGGCTGGAAGGTCGTCGACGAGCTCATGCAGGTGCGCGGGGGGCGCGGCTACGAGAC
>DASZDF010000421.1:0-6080 GCA_035942275.1 Solirubrobacteraceae bacterium
GCGGACGGCTCGCCGCTCGCGGAGGGGCAGGCGCGCGCCGCGCTGCGGATCTTCGAGCGGCTCGGGGCGCGCGGCGACGCCGACGAGACCGCGGCGCTGCTGCGCGGGCTCGGGCACTCCGGCCGGTCGGCGACCCGCGGCGACCGCGACAAGCTGACCGCCCGCGAGCGCGAGGTCCTCGACCTGCTCGCCGCCGGCCTCTCCAACCCCGAGATCGCCGAGCGGCTGGTGATCAGCCGCCGCACCGCCGAGCACCACGTCAGCGCTGTGCTCTCGAAGCTCGGCCTGCGCAACCGCGCGCAGGCCGCGGCGTACGTCGCGCGCGCGGACCCGTAGGGGCATGGGTGAGCTCCCCGATGCCCGTGCGCCTGCGCGCGGCGAGCATCGGCGTCATGAACACCATCGCCTCCAGCCTCGAGCTCGTCGGCCCGGATCATCCCTACTACGCGGAGGCCTGCCGGCTCCACAACGGCATGCACCAGCCGCGCCCCGCGGTCGTCGCGCGCTGCTCCGGCCCCGGCGACGTCGCCGCGGCGCTCGACCACGCCCGCACGGCCGGCCTCCGGGTCAGCGTCCGCGGCGGGCGCCACCACGTCGCCGGCCACGCGGTGGTCGACGGCGGCCTCGTGATCGACACGTCGCCGATGAAGGACGTCGCGGTCGATCCCGCGGCGCGGACGGTGCGGGTCGGCGCCGGCGTCCTCTGGGGCGAGCTCGACGCGGCGACCCAGGCCTACGGCCTCGCCGTCACGGGCGGGCGCGACTCGACGACGGGCGTGGTGGGTCAGGCGCTCGGCAGCGGGAGCGGCTGGCTCGAGCGCCGCTTCGGCCTCACCGGCGACCACCTGCTCGCGGCCGAGCTCGTGACCGCGGACGGCCGCTTCGTCCGCGCCACGACGGAGACGGAGCCGGAGCTCTTCTGGGCCATCCGCGGCGCCGGCGCGAACTTCGGCGCGATCACGGCGCTCGAGCTGCGGCTGCACCCCGTCGGGCCGGTCGTCTACGGCGGGATGCTCGTCTGGGACGGCAGCGACCCCGCCGCGATCCTGCGCGGGTGGCGCGACGTCAACGCCGCGGCGGACTGGGCGCTCGGCACCGCGCCCGCGCTGATCACCGCGCCGCCCGCGCCGTTCGTCCCGGAGGAGCTCCGCGGCCGGCCGGCCGTCGGGATGTTCGTCTGCTGGTCCGGCGACCCCGCGGCGGGCGAGGAGGCGTGCGCGCCGCTGCGTGCGATCGCGCCGCCCGCCGTCGACCTGCTCGGCCCGATGCCGTACACGGAGGTCCAGAAGATCATCGAGCCCACGGCCCCGTGGGGCCTGCGCGCCTACTGGAAGGCGGAGAGCGTCCGCGTGCTGACCGACGCGGCGATCGACACGCTCGTCGCCGCCCACGCGTCCTGCCCGTCGCCGCTGACCGCCGTCGTCATCGAGCCGAAGGCCGGGGCGATCGCGCAGCTGCCCGAGGATGCCACCGCGATCGGCGGCCGCGACGCGAGCGACACCTGGTACGCGTTCAGCGCCTGGGACGACCCGGCCGACGACGAGGTGAACATCGCATGGACGCGCGAGCTCGCCGCCGCGATGAACCGGTTCGGCATGCCCGCGATCGCGCTGAACTTCCTCGACACCGACGAGGGGAGCCGCGCGCGGACCGCCTTCGGGGCGGAGAAGTACGAGCGCCTGCGGCGGATCAAGCGCGCGTGGGACCCCGAGAACGTGTTCAGCAGCTGCGCGAACATCGCGCCGTAGACGGAGCGGCGGGCGGGCGCCGCAGCGGCTCGCCCGCCGGCTCAGCCGGTGACGAGCAGCTCCTCGAGGCGGCGGTGGACGAGCGCCGTCGCCATCGCGCCGTCGCCGACCGCTCCCGCCACCCGCTTCGCCGAGCCGTGCCGGACGTCCCCGGCCGCGAACAGCCCCGGCACGCTCGTCTCGAGCGCGAGCGGGTCGCGGGCGAGCGGCCAGTCGTCGGGGCGCCGGCCCCGGTCGAGGAGGTCCGGCCCGGTGAGGATGAAGCCGGCCGGGTCGAGGCGGACGCCGCCCTCCTCCGCCCAGCCGGTCCGCGGCAGGCCGCCGAGGCAGAGGAAGAGCGCCCGGGCCGGGATCGAGCCGCCGTCGTCCGTCGTTCGCACGCACGCGAGCCGCCCGTCGTCGCCGGCCTCGGCGGCGGCGACCTCGGTCCGGAAGCGGACGTCGATGTGCGGGTGCACCGCGATCCGGTCGACGAGGTAGCCCGACATCGACCTCCCGAGCTCGTCGCCGCGCACGAGCATCGTCACGCGCGCGCCCGCGTTGGCGAGGTGCATGACCGCCTGGCCCGCGGAGTTCCCCGCGCCGACCACGACGACCTCGTCGCCACCGCACTGCGCCGCCTCGCTGCGCCCGGCGCCGTAGTAGACGCCGCGGTCGAGCAGGTCCTCGACGCCGTCGACCTCGAGGCGCCGCCACAGCATCCCGGGCGCCGCGATCACCGCGCGGGCGTCGATCTCGTGCTCACCCGAGATCTCGAGCGTGAACGGGCCGTCCGGGCCGCGGCGGCTGCCGGTGACCCCGCGCATGACGAGCAGCTCGGCGCCGAAGCGCTCGGCCTGCCGCCCCGCGAGCCGCGCGAGCTCGGCCCCGCCGATTCCCTCCGGGAAGCCGAAGAAGTTCTCGATCAGCGACGTGTGGGAGGTCTGGCCCCCGGGGACGTCGGACTCCAGCACGAGCGTGTTCAGCCCGTCCGAGGCCGCGTAGACGGCCGCCGCCAGGCCCGCCGGCCCCGCGCCGACGATCGCGAGGTCGTACGCCTTCTGCTGGGGCGGGGGGTTCATGGTCCAGGCGGCGACCAGCCCCTCCACCGTCGCGGGCGCGATGACCGTGCCGTCCTGCTCGACGAGGCGCGGGAGGTCGGGGGTGTCCTCCTCGGCCTCGACCCACTCGTAGGGCTGCGCGATGCGCTTGAGGAAGTCGCGGACGCGGTGGTCCTCCGGCGCCCAGCGGCGGCCGATGAGCGTGACCGTCGGCTTGACCGGGCTCACGTCGCGCGGAGCCGGAACATCAGCTCGTCCACGTAGCACCAGCTCCAGTCCTCGCCGGGCTCGGCCGAGCGGATGATGGGGTGGCCGGTGGACTCGTGGTGCCCCGTCGCGTGGCGGCCGGGCGAGTTGTCGCAGCAGCCGATGTGCCCGCACGTCTGGCACATCCGCAGGTGGACCCAGCGGCCGCCGGTGGCGAGGCACTCCTCGCAGCCCTCGACGTCCGCCGGCGTCTCGACGACCTCCACCGCGTCGAGGTGCGTGCACTCGGCCATGGCACGATCCTACGGTGCTCGTCCAGCGCCTCGCCAGCCAGCTCCTCGCCGGCCCGCCGGCCCGCGATCCGGTCGCGGTCTGCGAGCGGCTGCTCGCCGTGCAGGGGCAGGACCCGCGCGCGTTCCGGCTGGCGATCCGCGCCCGGACGGAGGGACTGACCGCGGCCGCTGTCGACCGTGCGCTGACCGAGGACCGCTCGCTCGTCGTCACCTGGCTGAACCGGGGGACGCTCCACCTCGTCCGCAGCGAGGACCTCCACTGGCTGCACGCGCTCACGGCGCCCCAGCACCTGAACGCGGTGCTGCGGCGGCTGGCGCAGGAGGGCGTCGAGGATCCGGAGCGCGGCGTGCGCGCGATCGAGCGCGCGCTCGCTTCCGACGGCCCGCTCAGCCGCGACCAGCTGCGCGACCGCGTCGGCGCGACCGGCCTCTACCACCTCCTCTTCCTCGCCTCGCTGCGGGGCCTGCTCGTGCGCGGCCCGGTGATCGGCGGGCAGCACGCGTTCGTCCTGGTCCGCGACTGGCTCGGCGACCCGCCCCCCGCGCCCGGCCGCGACGTCGCCCTGGCAGAGCTCGCGCGCCGGTACCTCGCGGGGCACGGTCCGGCGGACGAGCGCGACCTCGCCAAGTGGGCGGGCGTGACGCTGCGCGACGCGCGCGCCGGGATGGCCGCGGTCGCGGGGGAGGCCGCAGAGCCGGAGGCCGCTCCGCTACCCCCGCCCCGCCTCCTCGGCGGCTTCGAGCCCGTCCTCCTCGGCTGGGCGTCGCGCGAGGACATCGTCGGCCCCCACCGCGACAAGATCACGATGGAGGGGATCTTCCGCTCGTTCGCGATGGTCGGCGGGCGCGCGGTCGCGACGTGGAGGCTGAGCGCGGGCGAGGTCGCGATCGAGCCGCTCGAGGCGATCGCGCCCGGCGACGCCGCGGCGCTCGAGGCCGACGGCGACGCGGTGCGCCGCTTCCTCGGCGTCTAGCCGCGATCCACGATTTTTCAGCGCTACGGCGAGCTATCGTGGTGAGGGATGAGGAGTCGCCGCCTCGCCCTCGGGATCGTCGCGCTCGCCTGCGCGTCGCCCGGGACCGCGGCCGCTGCGCCCGCGCCTGTCCATTCGGACCCCTCGCCGTACATCGCGGGCGAGCTCGTCGTGCGCTTCCGCGCGTCGGCGGACGCCGCCGACCGGCGCCGGCTGCGCGAGCGGCTCGGGGCGCGCTCGGCCCGCTCGCTGCGCGTCCCGGGCGCGCAGCTCGTCGAGCTCTCGCCCGGCCGCTCGGTCCGCGCGGCGCAGGCGGCGTTCGAGGCCTCGCCCGAGGTCCTCTACGCCGAGCCGAACCACCGCCTCACGTTCGACGCCGCGCCGGACGACCCGCTCTTCCCGCGGCAGTGGCACCTCGACCGCATCGGCGCGCCGTGGGCGTGGGACGTGACGCTCGGGTCGCGCGACGTGGTGGTCGCGGTCATCGACTCCGGCGTCGAGGTGCGCCACCCGGACCTCCAGGGGAACCTGTGGACGAACCCGGGCGAGACCGGCGAGGGGCGAGAGAGCAACGGCGTCGACGACGACGGCAACGACTACGTCGACGACTGGCGCGGCTGGGACTTCTGGGACCAGGAGAACGACCCGTCGGACCACAACGGCCACGGGACGCACGTCGCCGGCGTCGTCGGCGCCGTCGGCGGCAACGGGATCGGCATCAGCGGCGTGAGCCCGCGCGTGCGGCTGATGCCGCTGCGGACCGGCGGCTCCGCCGAGGTAGCCGAGGCCGTCGCCTACGCGGCGAGCATGGGCGTGCGCGTCGCCAACGGGAGCTTCGGGATCCCGCGCTACCAGGTGATCGAGGACGCGCTGGCCGCCGCGCCCGGCCTGCTGCTCTCGGTCTCGGCGGGCAACGAGGCGTGGGACGTCGAGCAGCATCCCGAGGAGCGCTATCCGTGCGTCTCGACGCTCCCGAACGTCATCTGCGTCGCCGCGAGCGACGGTGCCGACAACCTCGCCGGGTTCTCGAACTGGGGCGCGCAGTCCGTCGACCTCGGCGCGCCGGGGGTCGAGCTGTCGACCGTCGGCCTGCCGCGCCGCCGGCTCCTCTACGACGAGTTCGAGGGCCCGCTCGACGCGCGCTGGACGACCGGCGGGACCGGGAGGGCGTGGGGCAGCACGAGCGGCGCGGGCGAGTGGAGCGACCAGTACGGCGGCCGGCTGCACGACTCGCCCGGGACCGACTACGACAACGACACCGACAGCTGGATCGGGAACGCGGAGCCGATCGATCTTGTCGACCACGCCAGGTGCGGGCTCTACTACTACCTGCACAGCGACCTCGCGCCCGGCGATGCGCTGCGGGTCGAGGCCTCCGACGCCGGCGGGCCGTGGACGCTCCTCGAGGAGCACACGGGCGTCGCGGCCTGGAAGAGCGGGCGGCACACGATCGAGGAGTACGCGGGCCGCGCCGGGTTCCGGTTCCGCTTCCGCCTCGTGAGCGACGCCACGGACCAGGATCGCGGCGTCGCGCTCGACTACGTGCAGGTCTACTGCGACCATCCGTCGTTCCGCGGCGACGAGTACCCGATGGTCGGCGGCACCTCGAACGCGGCGCCGCACGTCGCCGGGACGGCGGCGCTGCTGCTCGCGCAGCGCCCGTCGCTGACGACGGCGCAGCTGCGCGCGACCATCCTGGGGACCGTCGAGCCATCGGCCGGCCTGGCGGGCCGGACGGTCACCGGAGGACGGCTCGACACGGTGCGCGCGCTCGGCGGGACGAGGCCGGCCCCGCCCGCCGAACCCGCGCCGCCACCC
>DASZDF010000422.1:0-4788 GCA_035942275.1 Solirubrobacteraceae bacterium
CGGCTACACGACGATCGCCTGCGCCTCCACGGGCAACCTGGCGAACTCGGTCGCCGCCCACGGCGCCGCGCTCGGCCTGGAGTCCTACGTCCTGATCCCCGCCGACCTCGAGGAGCAGAAGGTCCTCGCCACCGGCGTCTACGGGACGCACGTCGTGGCGGTCCGGGGCAACTACGACCAGGTCAACCGGCTGTGCACCGAGCTGAGCGGCGAGCGCGACTGGGCCTTCGTGAACGTCAACATGCGCCCGTACTACGCCGAGGGCTCGAAGACGCTGGCCTACGAGGTGGCCGAGCAGCTCGGGTGGGAGACGCCGGACCGCTGCGTCGTCCCGATCGCCTCCGGCTCGCTGTTCACGAAGATCGCACGCGGCTTCGACGAGTGGCGCGAGCTCGGGCTGATCAGCGGCGAGGCGCCGAGGATGAACGGCGCGCAGGCCACCGGCTGCTCTCCCGTGGCGCAGGCCTTCGCGGCCGGCACGGACGTCTGCCGCCCGGTCAAGCCGGACACGATCGCGAAGTCGCTGGCCATCGGGAACCCGGCCGACGGGCCGTACGCGGTCGAGCTGGCGCGCACGAGCGGCGGCGGCGTGGACGCGGTGACCGACGACGAGATCCGCGCCGGCATCCGCCTCCTGGCCGAGACGACCGGCATCTTCACCGAGACGGCCGGTGGCGTCACCACCGCGACGCTGGCCAAGCTCGCCGCGCGCGGCGACATCGGCCGCGACGAGCGCGTGGTCGCGTTCATCACCGGCGAGGGTCTGAAGACCCTCGACGCCGTGCGCGACACGTTCGAGACCCACACGATCGAGCCTTCGATAGACGAGTTCGAGACCATCTCCGCGGGGGTGAGCGCGTAGTGGCCGTCACGGTGAAGATCCCGCCGCAGCTGCGGTCGGTGACGGGCGGCCAGGGCGCCGACTCCGTCGACGGGGCCACCGTCGGCGAGGTCCTGGGCGCGATGTACGAGCGCCACGGCGAGCTGCGCGACCGGATCGCCGGCGACGACGGGACGCTGCGCCGCTTCGTCAACGTCTACCTCGACGGGGAGGACGTACGCTTCCTCTCCGGCCTGGAGACGCCGGTGCCGGACGGGGCGGAGCTCCAGATCCTGCCCGCCGTCGCGGGGGGCTGAGCGTCCGGGCTTGGCCGGGTTGGCTTCGGCGCCTTCGCGCACCGTCTCTCGGGTCAGGCGTCTACAGCCGGCTGGTGAGGGTCGCCGGGGGGCCCTTAACGTCACAGTCGCGAGCTGACCGCTCGTCAGTGTTGCGAAGCGGGCGCTATAGGCGACTTTGTGCACACGCCCGGATTCCGGTGCGGACGAGTGTGACCGTTTGGGAGGCGCGCCCCGGCTTGGCGGCCAGCGGCTGGACGAAAATATGAGTAGCCACTTCCGGGGTCCCCACTACCATTTCTGGGGATGCCCGTCCGCGTCTTCCACGGCGACGACTCCGAGTCCTACCGGCACCTGATCCGCGAGGTCCTGGCCAGCGGCGAGATCGAGATCGTCGGCGGCGCCGGGACGCCCGAGGGCGTCGTCGAGGGCGTGAAGGAGTGCGATCCCGACGTCGTCCTGCTCGACCAGTTCGGCGGCGCGCCGCTGATCGACGCGATCCGCGAGGCGTGCCCGCAGGCCAAGGTGATCGTCCTCTCCGGCTTCGACCCCGAGGACGGCGACCGCGACCTCGCCGCCGCAGCCGACGAGTACGTCATCAAGAGCGACGCCCTCACCGAGCTCGAGGGCGTCGTCCTGCGCATCGCCGGGCAGTAGCTTCCGCCACGGTGGCGGACAAGCTCGAGACGTACCGCAAGAAGCGCAGCGCCGAGGCGACGCCCGAGCCGATGGGCGGCGACGTCGGCGACAGCGCGGGGCGCTTCGTGATCCAGGAGCACCACGCCACGCGGCTGCACTGGGACCTGCGGCTCGAGCGCGGGGGCGTGCTCGTCTCGTTCGCGATCCCCAACGGGCTGCCGCCGGACCCGGGCGTCAACCGCATGGCCGTGCATACCGAGGACCACCCGCTCGAGTACATCGACTTCCATGGGGTCATCCCGAAGGGCCAGTACGGCGCGGGCACGATGACGATCTGGGACCACGGCACCTACGAGTGCCTGAAGTGGGAGCCCAAGAAGATCGAGGTCGCCCTGCACGGGGAGGAGGGGCTCGCCAAGGGCCGGTACGCGCTGTTCCAGACGAAGGGGCGCGAATGGATGATCCACCGGATGGACCCGCCCGCCGACCCGGAGCGGGAGCCGATGCCGGAGCGCCTCCTGCCGATGCTGGCGACGCTGTCGACGGACGTCCCGGCGGCCGACGGCTGGGCGTTCGAGATCAAGTGGGACGGCGTGCGCGCGATCGCCTACTCCGAGCCCGGGCGCCTGCGCTTCGAGTCGCGCAACCTGCGCGACATCACGGGCTCGTATCCGGAGCTCTCGAAGCTCAACCGCGCTCTCTCGCACCACAGCGCGGTCCTCGACGGCGAGATCGTCGCGTTCGACGAGCACGGCCGCCCGTCGTTCGGCCGCCTCCAGCACCGGATGCACGTCTCGTCGGAGAGCGCGGCGCGCCGGCTGGCCAAGTCGAACCCGGTCGTCTACGTGATCTTCGACCTCCTCTGGCTCGACGGGCACTCGCTCATGGACCTGCCCTACGAGGAGCGCCGCGAGCGGCTCGCCGCCCTGGAGCTGACCGGGTCGAACTGGCAGACGCCGGAGTACATGGGCGCGGGCGGCGAGGAACTCCTGGCCGCGAGCGCCGCGCAGGGCCTCGAGGGCATCGTCGCCAAGCGGCTCGACTGCCCGTACGAGCCCGGCCGCCGCGCGCGCGGGTGGCTGAAGATCAAGAACAAGCAGCGCGACGAGTTCACGATCGTCGGCTGGCTGCCGGGGGAGGGGAAGCGCAAGGAGCGCATCGGCGCGCTGCTCGTCGCGTCCGACGGGCGGTACGTCGGGCGCGTCGGGACCGGCTTCAACGACGCCGAGCTCGTCCGCCTGCAGAAGCTGCTCGCGCCGTGCGAGCGCGGCGACCCGCCGGTCTCGAACCCGAAGAAGGCGCCGAAGGGCGCGATCTGGGTCGAGCCGCACTACGTCGCCGAGGTCGAGTTCGGCGAGTGGACGAACGACAAGATCCTCCGCCATCCCGCGTATAAAGGGCTCGTGGCGAAGGAGCGGGAGTTCGAGCCGAAGCCGCTGCCGAGCGGCGGCTACGAGGTCG
The DNA here is from genome assembly GCA_035942275.1 of Solirubrobacteraceae bacterium. GTDB lineage: Bacteria > Actinomycetota > Thermoleophilia > Solirubrobacterales > Solirubrobacteraceae > CADCVT01. The sequence goes on from DASZDF010000422.1 coordinate 3,217, forward strand.
TCGTCGAAGGCCGGCGCATCAAGCTGACGAACCTCGACAAGGTCATGTACCCGAAGGCCGGGTTCACGAAGGGCGACGTCATCGACTACTACCGGCGGATCGCCACGGTGCTGCTGCCCCACCTCCAGGATCGGGCGCTGACGCTCAAGCGCTATCCGAACGGCGTCGAGGCGGGCCACTTCTTCGAGAAGCAGTGCCCGAAGCACCGGCCCGACTGGGTGCGGACGCTGCACTGGAAGCTGCCGTCGAAGACGATCGACTTCTGCTCGTGCGACGACCTGCCGACGCTCGTGTGGCTGGCGCAGCTCGGCGACCTCGAGCTGCACACCTCGCTGGCGCGCGGCGAGGACATCCTCACGCCGGGCATCCTCGCCTTCGACCTCGATCCGGGCCCGCCGGCAACGATCGTCGAGTGCTCGCGCGTCGCGCTGTGGCTCCAGGGCATGTTCGAGAACCTCGGAATCGAGAGCTTCGCGAAGACGTCGGGGTCGAAGGGGATGCAGATCTACGTCCCGCTCAACACGCCCGGCATCACCTACGACGGCGGGACGAAGGACTTCGCGCGCGCGGTCGCCGAGCTGCTCGAGCGCGAGGAGCCAGACCTCGTCGTCTCGCGCATGACGAAGGCGCTGCGGCCGGGCAAGGTGCTCGTTGACTGGTCGCAGAACGACGAGCACAAGACGACGGTGAACGTCTACTCGCTGCGCGCGAAGGACCGCCCGACGGTGTCGACGCCGATCACGTGGGACGAGGTCAAGGAGTGCCACGAGGCCGGCGACCCCGACCTGCTCGTCTTCGACTCCGAGCAGGTGCTCGCGCGCGTGGACGAGATGGGCGACCTCTTCGCGCCCGTCGCCTCGCTGAAGCAGGAGCTGCCGAAGCTGTGAGATCGCGGCGGGCTCCGACCCGCCGTCACAACCCGGGCCCCTCGCCGCAAGAGGGGGGTGTGGAGCCGACGCCCACCGACGACGAGCTGCTGAGCGCCGCGGACCGCGACCCGGACGCCTTCGCCGCGCTGTACCGCCGGCACGCCGCGGTGCTGCTGGCGTGGTCGATGCGCCGCACCGGCGATCGCGAGCGCGCCGCGGACCTGGTCGCCGAGACGTTCGCGGCGGCGCTCGAGGGCTGCCACCGCTTCGATCCCGCCCGCGGGACCGCCGCGGCGTGGCTGTTCGGGATCGCCCGGCACCAGGCGGCGCGGCTCGCGGAGCGGGGCGCGGTGGAGCGCAAGGCCCGCCGCCGGCTCGGCATGAGCCGGCCCGCGCTCGACGACGCCGAGCTCGAGCGCGTCCTGGCCGGCGCGCCCGCGAGCGCGCTGCTCGACGACCTGCCGGCGGAGCAGCGCGCGGCCGTGTACGGCCGGGTCGTCGACGAGCTCGACTACGCGGAGATCGCGGCACGCGACGCGACGACGGAGGCCGCCGCGCGGCAGCGGGTCTCGCGCGGGCTGGCGTCGCTGCGGCGCCGGCTCTCGTCCAGCCCCTCGGAGGAGGTCGACCGATGACGGAGTTCCTCAGCGAGCTCGAGCGCGAGCTGCGGGCCGCGCATCCGCGCCGCCGCGCCGCACGCCGG
>DASZDF010000423.1:0-4192 GCA_035942275.1 Solirubrobacteraceae bacterium
GGCCAAGGGCGGTGGGGGAGGTGGGGGCGGTCGACGGCTGGGTGGCCATGGTGTGACTCCTGGGCGGGAGGGGGTGGGTTGTGGTGGGCACTATAATTAGGCGGAGAGAGTTCGTCAAACAAATGTCTCCGCGAAATTACGACATGAGCAAGCGGGCCGCGGCCGTCGCGCGCACGCGGCAGCGGATCGTCGAGGCGACCCGGGAGCTGCACGGCGAGCAGGGGATCGCGGCGACGAGCTGGGACGACATCGCGGCTCGCGCAGGCGTCGGCGTGGGCACCGTCTACCGCCACTTCCCCTCGCTCGACGAGCTCATCCCGGCGTGCGGCGAGATCACGATGCAGCTTGTCGCGCTCCCGGACCCGTCGACGGCACCGGCGCTCTTCGAGGACGCCACGACGCCGGCCGAGCGCATCGAGCGGCTCGTCGGCGAGGCGTTCGCGATCTACGAGCGCGGCGCGCCGCAGCTGCGCGCGATCCGCCGCGACGGCGACGTCCACCCGCTCGTCGCGCAGAGCGGGGACGAGGTCGAGGCGTCGTTGAGCGCGCTCGTCGACGCGGCGCTCGAGCCGCTCGACGTCACGCAGCACGATCGAGCGGTCGCCCGCGCGCTGATCGACCTCAACACCTGGGAGGCGCTCCGCGAGCAGGGTCTCGGGCCGGCCGAAGCCGTGGCCGCGGTCGCCCACATGCTCGGCGCCGGGATCGCGGTGGCGTGGAACCGCGCCTGACCGCGGTCCTGGACCGCGTCGTCGCCTGGGCGGCGGCGCGGCCGGACGTCCGCGGCGTCGCCCTCGTCGGCTCGCACGCGCGGGACGAGGCGCGCGACGACTCAGACCTCGACCTCGTCCTGCTCTGCGAACGACCGTCGGAGCTCGTCGAGGACGACGCGTGGGCGCGCGAGCTCGGTGGCACGATCGTCGCGACCCGCGAATGGGGCGTCGTCACGGAACGCCGGGTGAGCCTCGGCGACGCGCTTCCGGAGCTCGACGCCGGCGTCGCGGCGCTGTCCTGGGCGCACACCGACCCCGTCGACCCCGGGACCGCGCGCGTCGCCCGCGACGGCCTTCGTGCCCTGCACGACCCCGACGAGCGACTGCGGCGTCTTCTCAGCGCCTTGTGGGCTGGGCGCGGAGCGTCGCGGTGAGCCTCCGCACGCGGCCGTCGCGACGGATCGCGATCGTGACCCGCTCGCCGGGCTTCGCCGCCACGATCGCGCTCGTCACAGCTCCCTCGGCGGTCGTCGCGCGGCCGTCGATCGACACGATCCGGTCGCCCTCACGGAGCCCGGCCCGCTCCGCCGGCCCGCCGGACGCCACGCTCGCGACGCGCGCGCCCCGGGTGTCGATCTCGCTGATGCTCACACCGAGGTAGGCGGTCCGGACGCGCCGGCCGGCGATCAGCTGCGGCAGGACGCGCCGCAGCGTCTTCGCCGAGATCGCGAAGCCGACGCCCGCCGCACGGCCCTGCGAGTTGACGCCGACGACCCGGCCGCGCTCGTCCACGAGCGGGCCGCCGGAGTTGCCGGGGTTGATCGCGGCGTCCGTCTGGATCGCGTCGGGCACGGAGAACCCCGTGAGGCCCTGGATCTCGCGCCCGATCCCCGAGACGATCCCCGCCGACGCGCTGCTCTGGAGGCGGTACGGCGTGCCGACCGCAAGGACGGGGTCGCCGACCCTCGTCGCGCCGGGCGGGGCCAGCTCGAGCGGCCTCTCGCCGCGCAGCCGCTTCGGGTCGACCTTCAGCACGGCGAGGTCGCTCGCGCGGTCGCTGCCGACGATCCGCGCCCGCAGCTCCCGCGCCGAGCGGCCGAAGCGCAGCGTCGCCGAGCGGGCGCGGTCGACGACGTGCGCGTTCGTCACGACGTGGCCCTCGTCGTCGACGACGAACGCGGCGCCGGTCGCGACGCGGCGGCCGTTCCCGAACGGCGGATCCTCCGGCCCGCGGCGCGCGTCGACGCGTGCGACGACGCCGTCGACGCGGTCGTAGAGCTCGCGGAAGCCGGGCGGGCCCGAGGCGGGAGTCTGCGTCGCCACGGGCGCCCGCACGGGATCGGGATCGTCGCCGCTGCGGACGAGCGCGACGACCGCGATGACGACGGCCACGAGCCCGGGAGCGACGCTGCGGAGGAACGGCATGCCGCCAGCATCCGACGCGAGCCGTCAAGCGCGGATAAGCGCCGCGACCTGGGCCGCGGTGCCAGGCACGTTCATATTGCGGTGCCAGGCACCGGGGTCGCGCCGTATCTGATGTTTAGGTGTGGCATAATCTTGCGCGTGCCACGGCTGACACGACGACGACTCCTCGCCTCGCTCCCCATCGCGGGCGCCGGCGCCGCCGCTCTGCACGCCGCCGTCCCGCACTCGCACGGCGGCGGCGGCGGCGTCGCCGAGGCAGCAGAGCCGCACGGCCACGCCGGCCACGACGGCAAGCACGCGACGTTCCGCGGCATCGTCGACCACCGGGCGAACGGCTTCGACCCCCACGAGGTCCTGCGCGACTTCGACTGGGGCACGACGCGCCGGCTGCCGGACGGCCGCATCCTGCGCGAGTGGGAGCTCGTGTCGACCCAGAAGGAGATCGAGGTCGCACCGGGCGTGAAGTTCGCGGCGTGGGTCTACAACGGCCGGCTCCCGGGACCGACGCTGCGCGCCCGCGAGGGCGAACGGCTGCGGATCATCTTCCGCAACGGCGACATCCACCCGCACACGATCCACTTCCACGGCCTGCACGCGGCCACGATGGACGGCGTCGCCGGCCCCGGGCCTGGCGAGATCCAGCCCGGCCGCAGCGCGGTCTACGAGTTCGACGCCGAGCCGTTCGGGATGCACCTCTACCACTGCCACGTCCGGCCGCTCGCCGAGCACATCCAGAAGGGCCTGTACGGCGCGTTCATCATCGACCCGAAGGACGGGCGGGAGAAGGCCGACGAGCTCGTGATGGTGATGCACGGACTCGACACGAACTTCGACCGCGAGAACGAGATCTACGCCGTGAACGGGATCGGCTTCGCCTACATGGACCCGCCCGTGCGCGTGAAGCGGGGCGAGCTGGTCCGGATCTACCTGACGAACCTGACCGAGTTCGACCCGATCAACTCGTTCCACGTCCACGGCAACTTCTTCCACTACTTCCCGACCGGGACGTCGCTCCAGCCCGTCGAGCTCACCGACACGATCATGCAGTGCCAGGGCCAGCGCGGGATCCTCGAGCTGCGCTTCCCGCGCACGGGGAAGTTCATGTTCCACGCGCACCAGTCCGAGTTCACCGAGCTCGGCTGGCAGGGCTTCTTCGAGGTGGTGGACTAGTGCAGGCCGCGGTCCGCGCGCCGGCGTGGCTGCTCGGCCTGGTGCCGCTGCTGCTGATCGTCACGGCCATCGGCACCTTCGCGCTGCTCGACGGGCCGGGGCTGGGCGAGCGCAACGGCGTGCCTGTCGAGGAGATCTCGGTCGAGCGCACGGTGCTCGAGCCGGGAACGATCGAGCTCACGATCCGCAACGACGGGCCGGACGCCGTGCGGATTGCGCAGGCGCAGGTCAACGACGCGTTCGTCCCGTTCACGGGCGGCGACGACGAGCTCGGCCGGCTCGGCACCGACAAGATCGTGATCACGTACCCGTGGAACGAGGGCGAGGCGTATGACGTCGCGCTCGTCACCGCCACCGGCGGCACGGTCACGCACGCGATCGACGTCGCCGCCGAGACGCCGGACGGCGACCTCTCCTTCTTCGGCCTGATGGCGCTGCTCGGGATCTACGTCGGCGTCATACCGGTCGCGCTGGGGATGCTGTGGCTGCCGTGGATCCGCCGCATCCCGCCGCAGTGGCTGCGCGGGTTCATGGCGCTGACCGTCGGCCTGCTTGCGTTCCTCGCGGTGGATGCGACGTTCGAGGGCTTCGAGCTGGCGGGCGAGGGCTCGCAGGCGTTCGGCGGCGGAGCGCTGGTGGTCGTCGGCGCGGCGGTCTCGTACCTCGCGCTCGCGGGGGTGGGGAGCTGGTCGTCGCGCCAGCGCGCCAGCGGGTCGCGGCTGGCGTTGCTCATCGCGATCGGGATCGGGCTGCACAACCTCGGCGAGGGCGTCGCGATCGGCGCGGCGTACTCGGCGGGCGCGCTCGCGCTCGGCGCGTTCCTCGTCGGCGGCTGCGCGCTCCACAACACCACCGAGGGCCTGGCGATAGTCGCGCCCGTCGCG
>DASZDF010000424.1:0-2716 GCA_035942275.1 Solirubrobacteraceae bacterium
AAGCGGCCCCGCCGGCGCCCGCAGCGGTCGCCGCTCCGCCGGCCGAAGCGGCCGCGCCGGAGGTGGCCGCTCCGCCGGAGGTCGCCGCTCCGCCGACGAACGGCGCCGCGAACGGCGCCCCTCAGGAGGCGCCCGCTCCGACCTCCGACCTCGGCGCCGTCCGCGACGTCTGGCCCGCGATCCTCGACACCGTCCGCACGCAGAACACGCTCCTCGCGCACGTCCTCGCCGACGCGCGGCCGTGCGACGTCCGCGACGAGGAGCTCGTCATCGCCTTCACGCCCGACAAGTCGTTCCTCTGCCGCAAGGCCGAGGACACCGCGAACCGGCAGCTGGTCGCCGAGGCCGTCCGCAGCCTCGTCGGGCGCTCCCTCCGCGTCTCCTACGAGCTGCGCGAGGCCGACGAGGACTGCGCGCCGAGCGATCCCGGCCTCACCGAGGAGGAGCTCGTCGACCGGTTCAAGGCAGTATTCGAGGCGGAGGAGATCGTGCCCGACGAGACCGAGGAGCCGGCCTAGACATGCCCCAGCCACCCAACCTCCAGGCGATGCTGCAGCAGGCGCAGGAGATGATGGCCGCGCAGCAGGAGGCCCAGGAGGCGCTCAAGGAGGAGCGTGTCGAGGCGAGCGCCGGCGGCGGCATGGTCAAGGTGGTCGCGAGCGGCGACCTGCGCATCCAGCAGCTCACGATCGACCCGGAGGCCGTCGACCCCGACGACGTCGAGATGCTCCAGGACCTCGTCCTCGCCGCGATCAACCAGGCGCTCACGCAGGCGGAGGAGATCGCCGCGAAGAAGATGGAGAGCCTCGGCGGCGGCGGCATGGCCGACTTCGACCCGATGAGCGCGCTCGACTCGCTCGGCCTCGGCGGCGCCCTCGGCGGCCTCGGCGGCGGCGGAGCCTCGGGAGCGCCCGGCCTCCCGCCCGGTGGCGGCAACCGCGCCGCCCGCCGCGCGCAGAAGAAGCGGTAGGCGTTGCAGGCTCCTCCCGTCCAGCGCCTCGTCAGCGAACTCGGCAAGCTCCCGGGCATCGGGCAGCGCACGGCGCAGCGCCTCGCGTTCCACATCATGCGCACCGACGCCGAGGACGCGATCGCCCTCGCCGACGCGATCCGCGACGTGAAGGACAAGATCGTCCTGTGCGAGGTCTGCTTCAACCTCGCCGACGAGCCTCGCTGCCGCATCTGCCAGGACGAGCGCCGCGACCCGGAGACGATCTGCGTCGTCGAGGAGCCGAACGACGTCATCTCGATCGAGCGCACGCACGAGTTCCGCGGCCGCTACCACGTCCTCGGCGGCGCGCTGAGCCCGATCGACGGCGTGGACCCCGAGGACCTGAAGATCGCCGAGCTCTTCCGCCGCGTCGACGGCGGCGAGATCCGCGAGGTCGTCGTCGCCACGAACCCGACGACCACGGGCGAGGCGACAGCGCTCTTCATCGCCGACGGCCTCCGCGAGCGGGCGCCGAGCGTCACCGTCACGCGCCTGGCCAGCGGCCTGCCCGTCGGCGGCGACCTCGAGTACGCCGACGAGGTCACGCTCGGCCGCGCGCTCGCCGGCCGCCGCGCGCTGTGAGCGCCTGCGTCTTCTGCAAGATCATCAACGGGGAGGCGGAGGCGCACGTCGTCCTCGACGACGACCGGTTCCTCGCCTTCCTCGACGTCCGCCCGCTCTTCCCCGGCCACGTCCTCCTCGTCCCGAAGGAGCACCACGAGACGCTGTGGGACCTCCCGGAGGAGCTCCACGAAGGCCTCGCCCGCCGGACGAAGCAGCTCGCGGTCGCGGTGCGCACGGCGATGGAGTCGACCGGCATCTTCACGGCGACGAACAACGTCGTCAGCCAGTCGGTCCCGCACCTGCACGTGCACGTCGTGCCGCGCAACTTCAAGGACGGCCTGCGCGGCTTCTTCTGGCCGCGGACGAAGTACTCCTCGGACGACGAGGCCGCCGGCGTCGCCGCCCGGATCAGCGCGGCCTGCTCGCGCTAGCGCGCCTCGGTCGCCTTCTTGACCGCGGCCACGCGTCGGAGCGCCTCGAGGAACCGGCCGCGCGCGATCTCGCGGCGGCGGACCGCGCCCAGGACCGCCCGGTACGCCGCCTCCTGCTCCGCCGGCCCCCCGGCGACCACGAGCAGGTCGCAGCCGGCGTTGATCGCCTCGACCGCGGCGCGCGCGACGCCGCCGCCGGTCGCGCCCGTCGCCGCGTTGAGGTCCGCCGAGACCACCGCCCCGTCGAACCCGGTCGACGAACGCAGGAAGCGCACGGCGTCGGGGAGCACGGTCGCGGGCGTGACGCCGTCCCACGCCGCGTAGAGCGCGGCGCTCATCTGAATCGCGTCGGTCCCCGCCCGCACCGCGGCGCGGAACGGCTCGACGTCGCGCGCCGACAGCTCGTCGACCGACAGGCCGACGGTCGCCGCGCCGAACAGCGGGTCCTGCGAGGCGCCGCCCTCGCCGGGGAAGCGGCCGGGGGCGACCGCGACGTTCGCCTCCTTCCACCCGCTCACCGCCGCCTCGACGAAGCGCGCCGCCTCGCGCGGGTCGTCGCTGAACGCGCGCGCCTCGGCGGGTCCGCCGCCGACGGCGAGGTCGGCGCTCGGCCCGAGGATCATCCGGACGTGCGCCTCGCGCAGCCGGCGCGCGGCGTCGAGCGCCTCCTCGCGCGCCTCGCGCGGCGTGCCGTCGAACCCGATGTCGGGCGCGGGCGGCGGGCCGAGGC
>DASZDF010000425.1:0-1871 GCA_035942275.1 Solirubrobacteraceae bacterium
GAGCAGCCCGCCGCCCCCGAGCAGCCGGCCCCGGCGCCCGCTCAGGCCACCGTCGACGTCGACGCCGCCGCCGCGGACGACGCCGCCGAGGACCCCGGCGACTGGGGCGGCAAGGACGACGAGGAGTGCCCCGTCGAGGACGGCTTCACCGCCGGCCAGGCCGAGCAGCCCGCCGCCCCGGCCGCGCCGACCGCCTACGCCGCGGGCGCCGCCGACGCCGCGACCGCCGCCGAGGCATGCGAGCCCGAGCCGAAGCCGAAGCGCCGCGAGCGCAAGCACGCCGCGTACGACACCGCGGGCGCGCCCAAGCCGCGGCACAAGCACGTCGACACCACGCCCGCCCAGCCGCCGCTGCGCTCGCACAACGGCGTCCCCACGATCGCCAACCCGACGACGTCGATCGCGATGCCCGGCCCCGCCGCCGTCGGCGTCCCGAACTTCTTCATCGACAAGTTCCGGATCCCGCCCTTCCTGCTCTCGATCTACCAGGCCGCGGGCGTGGAGTACGGCGTGCGCTGGGAGGTCCTGGCCGCGATCAACGAGATCGAGACCGACTACGGCCGCAACCTCAACGTGTCCTCCGCCGGCGCCCTGGGCTGGATGCAGTTCATGCCGTCGACGTGGAAGGCCTACGGCGTCGACGCCAACGGCGACGGCCGCAAGGACCCGTACAACCCGGTCGACGCGATCTTCGCCGCCGCGCGCTACCTCAAGGCCGCGGGCGCCGAGACGGACCTGCGCCGCGCGATCTTCGCCTACAACCACGCCGACTGGTACGTCGAGTCGGTCCTCATGCGCGCCCGCCTCGTCGGCGGCCTGCCGCCGGACCTCGTCGGCTCGCTGACCGGCCTCACGCAGGGCCGCTTCCCGCTCGACGGCAAGGCGCGCTACGCCGACGACCTGTCCGAGCGCGAGGCCAACAAGCCGATCTCGCGCGGCGAGAACGCGGCCGTCCCCGTCGACGGCGATGCCACGCGCCGCGGCATCCTCATCTTCGCCCACCCGGGCACCCCGGCCGTCGCCACGCACGACAGCACCGTCGTCGCCCGCGGCACGGACCCGCGGCTCGGCCGCTACGTCAGGGTCCGCGACACCTACGGCAACACCTACACCTACGCGCGGCTCGCCGAGCTCGAGGCCTCGTACCCGGTGCCGAAGCGCGGCGCCAAGCCGGACAAGCACGCGCACGACCAGGTCGCCGACCGCGCTCCGACCGTCGAGCCCCGCGCCGGCGCCGCCAGCGTCGCCGGCGGCAAGGAGCGCCTCTTCGCCCACCCGACCCGTCCGGTCGCCAAGGAGGCCGGTGGCGCCCGCCAGCTCGGCGTCCCCGTCCCGCAGGGCCGCGACGAGTACGTCGAGGACCTCCTCCACCTCCGCCCCAACCAGGTCACGTGGAAGCGGCTGAAGCCGGGCGCCTCGGTCACCGCCGGCACCATCCTCGGCCGCGTCGGCGAGACCGCCTCGACGCGCGCCCCGCACGTCCTCTTCGAGATCCGCCCCGCCGGCCGCGGCGCCCCGCGCATCGACCCCAAGCCGATCCTCGACGGCTGGAAGCTGCTCGAGTCCACCGCGATCTACCGCGCCAAGGGGAAGAACCCGTTCTTCGGCAGCGACGCGAAGGCGCCGACGATCGGCCAGATCCTGCTGATGAGCAAGGAGATGCTCCAGCGCCGGGTCCTCGCGAACCCGCACATCGGGATCCACGAGACCGGCCGTCTCCAGGTCCGCGCCGGCCTCGTCGACCGCCGCGTCCTCGCGCTGCTCGAGTTCCTCGCCGCCAACGGCGTCCGCCCCGGCGTGTCGAGCCTCTTCCGCCCGGGCTCGATCACCTCGTCGGGCAACGTCTCGCACCACTCGACCGGCACCGCCGT
>DASZDF010000426.1:0-3181 GCA_035942275.1 Solirubrobacteraceae bacterium
GGCGACGAGGGAGAGGCTCTGCCCGCCGCCGACGCCTCCGACTCCACGGCCGGTCCGCTCCCCGACGCCTCCGACGCCTCGGGCGGGCCGCTCCCCGCCGGCGACGCTCCGGACTCCGACTCCGTCGCCGACCCCAGCTCCGCGACGGGCGACGAGGGAGAGGCTCTGCCCGCCGCCGACCCCTCCGCCGCTCCCGACTCCGACGACGAGCCGCTCTCCGCTCCGCTCGCCGACACCGCGCCGCTGCACCCCGCGGCCGGGGACGCTCGGACGGCGCAGCTCGTCCCCGTCGACGACCGCTCGCCCGAGCTGTGGGCGGACGACGACGACTCCGTGCGGATCCTCCGGCCTCGGACGCCGGCGGGTCGGCGGCGGCCGGCCCGGGTCGCGGGGCTGGTCGACGAGGGCGACGACGAGGTGCTCGATCCGGCGGCCGTCGGCGCTCGGCTCCTTCAGCCGGCGGAGAGCTCGCCTCGGCATCGCGCGGTCGCGATCCTCAGCAACCCGCGCGTGATCGTCGGCGCGATCTTCCTCCTCCTCATTGCGGCGCTGATCGCGATCTTCCTCGGCGTCGGCCCCGTTTAGGCGAGCGCGGCGCGGAGCGTCGCCGCGACGTCCGCTGCTGCGCTCTCGACCTGGCGGTGCGTGAAGCGCAGCACCCGGTGTCCCGCGCGCGTGAGCGCCTGATCGCGGGTGCGGTCGTGCTCGAACGCGCGACGGGTGCGGTGGTAGGTCCAGCCGTCGGTCTCCGCGACCACGCCGCGCTCCGGCCACGCGAAGTCCACCTCGAACCCGGCGATTCGGGTGTTCACGGCCGGCTTCGGCAGCCCGTGCTCCTCGCACAGCGCGACGAACCGCCGCTCGAGCTCGCTGCGCGTCGGGTCGCGCTCCGCTCCCACCGCCCGTTGCAGCCGGCCGCTCCCCCGCCGCCCGTTCGCTCTGCTCGCGGCCCGGTTCAGCGCGCGGTCGGCGAGCGCGTGCTCGACCTCGGCGTCGTGGATCGCTCGGCCGAGCTCGCGCTCGTTCACGACGTCGGCGAGGTCGCCGAGGGTCCTCGGGAGCGTCGTCGTCGGGATGCCCTTCACCGTCGTCCGCTCGTCGGCGCGCAGGTTGCGCGGCCGGTGCACGCGGACGCCGCGCGGGCCGCTTCGCGTTCGCGGCGCCGTGACCTCCGGCACCTTCGGCGCGGGCCGGATGCCCCAGAGCGCCGCTGCGGATCGGTGGCTCAGGACGGCGCCCGGGCCGCACGCGAGCACCGCGGCCATCCAGCGTCCCTCCGGGGTCAGGACTCTGTGGCCGACGGCGTAGACGCCGTGGTGCATTCGGTGGATGCGTCCCCTTCGAAGCCATCCGTCGATCGCGCCGGTGCTGTGGCCGAGCTCCCGCAACTGCTTGCGCGACACGACGCCGTGCTGATGGGCGACGAGGGCTGCGAGGGGATCGGCCGCGGGGGGTGGGCGGCGAAATCGTGCGTATTTGATGGGAATGTCGCCCACCCCCTCAGCGTCGCTGACGTCGCGCGTCAGAAGTGCGGCGGCGTGCAACTACTTCGGCAAGCGCGGCGCGATGATCCGGTACGCCTTGAGCCCCAGGCCCAGTCGCTCGCGGTCCTCGGACTGCATCGGGTCGAGGCCCGTCAGCTCCTTCACCCGGTCGAGGCGGTAGGCGACGGTGTGACGGTGCGCGTAGATGGCGCTCGCCGTCGCGTTCATGTTGCAGTTCTGGTCGAGGTAGGCCTCCAGGGTGCCCACCAGATCCGTCCGGTACTGATCGTCGTAGCGGACGCGGGGCGCGACCGTGTCCTCGTAGAAGGAGCGCACCTCCTCGGGGTGCGACGCGAGGACGCGGAAGAGGAGGCGGTAGGTGCCGGTGCCGATGTCCTCGGCGATGGGGGCGTCGCTCTGCCGCAGGACGTCGAGGACGAGCTCCGCCTCCTGGATCGCCCGCGGCAGCTCGGCGGGGTCCGCGTAGAAGGACGACAAGCCGACGACCCCGTGGCGCTGGAGCCGCGTCGCGAGCCGGCGCGCCGCCTCCAGCGATGCCTCGGGCGCGCCGTCGCCGCCGGCCGCGGGGAGCAGCGCGTACACGCGGCCGTCGAGGTGCTGCGCGAGCGCGCCGGGGTAGTCGCCGGCGACGGTCGCGACCACGTGGCGCGGCCGGTCGGTGGTCAGCTCGGCGCAGAGGATCACCGCGCCCCGCGAGAGGTCGCAGCCGAGCCGCGCCGCGCGCCGCACGATGTCGCGCGGCTCGATGTCCGGCCGCGAGCGGAGGTCCTCGAGGAACGAGCCGCGGACGTTCTGCTCGACCTCCTCGCGGGCCTGCTCCACCGCCACGTCCGTCATCGACGCGACCGCAGCCAAATGCAAGAATTCCGGTGCTTCCGGGCCCCCCACTCCGAACAAGGCGACGACGCCCAGCATCTCGCCCCCCGACTCGATCGGCGCCTGCGCCGTCAGCCCCTCGGGCACCTGCGACGGGCGGTCGCGCGAGCGCTCGGCGACGTACCGCCGCAGCGCCCCGAGCGAGGAGGCGGCAGCCGAGTCGGGCGGGAACGCGACCGCGACGTCGTGCCGGGGCACGACGATCGCGACCGATCCCCCCGCCGCCTCCGCGGCCAGCTCTGCGACCCGCTCCAGGCCGTCGCCGCCGAGCACGGCGTCCACCATCCCGAGGTGGACGCCGCGCAGGCGCTCGACGAGTCCGAGCGGTGCCGGCTCCGGGGCGGGCACCGCCGACATGCCCTAGGCCGCGAACCGCCCCGCGACGCCCGCGAGCGTCGCGGAGGTCGCGACCCCGGCCGCGACACGGAGGGCCGCGACCCTCACGTCGCGACCCCGGCGGCCGCGCCCGGGTGGGCCTGGAGGACCTCCTCGCCGGACTCGCCGGTCCGGACGCGGTAGGCCTCCTCCACCGGGGTGATGAACACCTTCCCGTCGCCGACGGCGCCGGTCCGGGCGTGCTTGAGGATCGTGTCGACGATCGTCTGCACGTCGCCCGAGGCCACCACGCACTCGAGCTTGATCTTGGGCCGCAGGTAGTTCGTCACCTCGGCGCCGCGGTAGCGCTCGGTGATGCCCTTCTGCCGTCCCGAGCCCTTGACCTCCATGATCGAGAGCGACGGGAAGCCGAGCTCGAGCAGCTCCATCCGGATCGGCTCGAACGCCTCGTGCCTGATGTAGGC
>DASZDF010000427.1:0-4179 GCA_035942275.1 Solirubrobacteraceae bacterium
CCGCGGGACGCCGGCGACTAGGCCGCGGGGCCGAGGTGGTCGGAGCCCCCGAAGCCGGGGTTCGACCAGACGTGCCCCTGGCCGGTCGGGTACTGGCTCATCGTCTCGCCGTCGGTGAACCCGCGCTCCGACGTGTAGAAGAGGACGAGCTGGTTGCCCCGCCGGAAGGGCTCCGGCCAGTAGTCCCAGTACGGCGTGCCCGCCGTCTGCCCGGGCGAGACCTCGCGCGTCGCCGACCAGTTCGCGAAGTCGTTGCTCGACGTCACGCCGATCCGCTGGCGGCCGGTCCCGTCGTCGGGGGCGAAGTACAGGAAGTACACGCCGCCCGCGTTCTGCTCGATGTTCGGGTCCCAGTTGATGGCGCCCTCGTCGGCCGGGGCCGCCAGCACGGGCGGCGGGAACGTCAGGCCGTCGGCGGAGCTCGTCACGAACACGCCGCCCTCCGCCGGCTTGACCATGACGAGCCGCACGATCCCGAGGTCGTCGACCATCGCCTTCGGGATGTTCGCGTCCTCGCTTCCGGGGACCTTCGTGGGACCGCCCGCCGGGGTGAGCGCCGGCCCCGCCGCCGTGTAGCGGCGCGCGTAGATGCCCTGGAGCGGGCCGCAGCACTCCTCGGTGTAGAGGAGCACCTCGCTGCCCCGCGACACCGCCCAGGCGTTGAAGACGTTCATGCCGGTGTTCGGTGTCTCCTCGCGCGGCGTGAACGTGCTCGAGCCGGTCGGCTTGAAGTAGTGGTAGACGGGGCCGATCGAGCCGCCGTTGGTCCAGAAGACGTGCACGCCGTCGGGCGTGGCCGTCGCAGAGATCGTCCGGCCGTAGAACGGGCCGGCCGGCCCGGTCGGGTTCGTGTCGACGAGCTGCGCGGGACCGAAGGTCTTGCCGCCGTCCGGTGACGCCTTGACGTAGAGGTCGTAGCCGATGTTGTCGGGACATCCCGGAGCGGTCGGCAGCGGGAGCCGCGAGCAGTTGACCTGCGAGCGCGCGAAGAACAGGTAGGTCGTCGCACCGTCGGCGACGACTGCGGGGTTGCGGTCGTACTTCTGCCCGGGCCCGTTCCCCGACGTGCGCGCCTGCCCGACGACGGCCGAAGCCGTGGCCGTGACCGACAGGCTCGCCAGTGCGGCCACGAGCGCCACCAGCAGCAGCTTCCTCATTGATCCCCCCAAGATGGTGTGCGTTGAAAAGCAACAACGGGCTCGGGTCGCCGAACTTGCGACGATCCGCGGCATGTGGCTCGAGGCGATCGCGCTGGCGGCGACGCTCACGCCCGCGCAGGACGCCGCGGTGTTCCTCGCGCGGGAGGTCGGCACGCGCCCCGCGGCGAGTCCCGCCGAGCTGCGCGCGCACCGGTGGGTCAAGGGACGGTTCGAGCGCGCGGGGCTCGAGACCGCCTACGTCCGGTTCACCGTCCCCGGCAAGGGGCGCTCGCGCAACGTCGTCGGCCGCCACGAGGGCCGCGGCGACTGCCTGAAGATCGTCATGGCGCACGCCGACAGCGTCGGCGAGGGTCCCGGGGCCAACGACAACGCGTCCGGCGTCGGTGTGCTCGTCGGGCTCGCGCCCCGGCTGCGCGCGCTCGACCCGCCCTGCGACGTCTGGCTCGTCGCGACGGGCGCCGAGGAGCGACCGTACACCGGGGCCGCCGACCACCTCGGCGCGCTCGCCCTCGTGCGCCACGTCCGCCGGCAGGGCGCCGCGCGGCGCCTGCGCTACGCGCTCTCGCTCGACATGGTCGGGCGCGGCACGCGATTCCAGCTGCGCTCGCCGCGCACGGAGGCGCGGCGGGGCATCGAGCGCGAGGTGCTCGCCGCCGGGCGGCGGCGCGGCGTGACCCTGCGGTGGCTGCGCGACTCCGGCACCGGCAACTCGGACCACCGCGAGTTCGAGCTGGCGGGGCTGCCGGGGCTCGTCATGCAGGTGTGGCGCGGTGAGGACGCCTGCTACCACCGCGCGTGCGACGGCTGGCGCCGGCTGCAGCCGGCGGCGCTCGCCCGGGTGCAGGGGATCGCGGAGAGCGTGCTGCGCCGCGGCTAGCGACGCGCGGCGCGGCGGCGCACGAAGTACGACTCGCCGGCGCGGACGACCTTCGTCCGCTTCGTGCGGAGGTTCTCCACGACGACGACGCCGCGGGCGACGCGGGTCAGCGTGCCGTCGCAGCGGTCGGCGACGGTCCAGATCGTGCCGCGCACGGTCGCGGCGCTGCTGCGCCCGCGCGTGCGGAAGCGGCCCTTGCCGCTGCCCCAGAGCTTGCGGACCGTGCGACGCGCGGCGGCGTGCGCGACGACGCCTCGCGGCCGGAGCGTCCCGCAGCGGCTGAAGTCGCCGCCGGCGAGGCGCAGCTCGGTGGTCAGCGCGGCGGCGCCGCTCTGACCGACGACGAAGCGCCCGCCGGTGAAGTCGGCGGTCTGCGTCGCGCCGGCGCGGTCGGCCGCGGCGGTCAGGGTGAGCGTGCCGTCGCTCGCGTCGAGCACGGTGCCGACGGGGACGGGCTTCGTCGGATCGAGCGGCGCGTAGACCGGGACGCCGGGCACGCGGGCGAGCACGACGCCGGCCTTGACGGTGGCGGCGACGCTGCGGCCGGGCACGGGAGCGGGAGCGAGAGCGGGGCCGGGAGCGCGATCGGACGGTGAGTCGGCGGCCGGCTGCACCTGCACCTGCTCGAGCGCCGGCGGCGCGATCGGCCTGCTCAGGCTCTCGCAGTCGGTGGCCTCGTCCTCGACGTCGGCCTCGCCGGAGTCGTCCCCGGCGCCGCAGGCGACGGTGTCGCGGACGCCGTCGCGGGTCGCGAGGACGTCGTTGCCCTCGCCGGCCTCGTGGGCGTCGGCGCCGGCGCCGCCGGTCAGGCGGTCGTCGCCGTCGTCGCCGGCGAGCGAGTCGTCGGCGTCGCCGCCGGTCAGGACGTCGTTGCCGTCGTCGCCGTGGAGCTTGGCGGGAAGCGCGCCGAGGACGGTCGCCTCGTCGTCGCCGTCGCCGAGCGAGACGTCGACCCGGGGATCGCCGAGGGTGATCGCGCAGCGCACCTCGCGCGCCGCCACCTGCTCGCAGTTCGTGCCGGCCAGGAGGTCTGCGCCCTGGTCGGTGACGGTGACGGTGGCGCCGGCGTGGCTGACCGTGACGCGGTTGACCTCGCCGTCGTTGGCCTTCACCCGCACCCAGCGCGCCGGATCCTGCGCGCTGACGTCCGCCGCGAGGGCCGCCGGCGCGAGGGCGAGCACGGCGAGGAGCGACGCGAAGAGGGCGGTGACGAGACGCACGCCCACAGGGTCGACCCATCTTGCGCGATCCGCACGCACAACGGACGAACGTCGGACCGCGGCCCCGCCGCGCTCAGAGCAGCATCTCGAGCGTGAGCGGCCTGTCCGCCCACCGCCACGCCCGCGCGTACGCGCGCTCGGCGACCGCGATCGCCGACGCCGGAGCGCCCCGTACGCGCAGCGCCTCGGCCAGGCCGAACAGCGCCCACCCGTCGCCCGGGTACACCTTCAGCGCGGCCCGGAACGCGTCCTCCGCCTCCGCCGGCCGACCCGACCGCAACAGCGCCGCGCCGAGCAGCTCGCTCGTCGGGAAGTACCACGGCGGCGGCTCGTCGTACTTCAGGGCGGCCTCGCGCGCGACCGCCTCGCGGAAGAGCCGCAGCGCCAGATCCCGGTCGCCGCGCAGCCAGCGGATCCGCCCGGCCAGCACGCGGGTCGCGACCGCCAGCACGTCCTGCGCGGGGTTGAGGTTGAACTCGGGGTACTCGTCCGGCCCGCGCCCGCGCGCGACGATCCGGTTGCGCAGGCCGATCAGCGCCGCGAGCTCGCGGTTGGCGAGGCTCTCGCGCCCGGTCCTCGCGAAGGCGACGCCGCGGGCGTAGTGGCGCAGCGCGCGCGCGCCGAGCAGGCGGTCAGGCTTCGGCTCCGGCATCGCCAGCACCGCGTCCCAGTCGCCGAACCGGGTCTTCATGAGGATCTCGTACGGCTGGTAGAACTCGAGCGCGGGCAGCTCGCCGAGGGGGTCCTCCACCCGTCCCCGCAGCTCCGCTGCGTTCACGATCGCGATCCGCCGGCGGCCGCCCATCGAGGCGACCGACGCCTCGAAGTGGATGTTGTGGCTGCCGTGGGCGAGCGTGTAGAGGTTGTCGGTGCCGTTGCGGCCCAGGTAGAGCTCGTCCTGGTACTCGGCGTCGTCGCCGGA
>DASZDF010000428.1:0-4376 GCA_035942275.1 Solirubrobacteraceae bacterium
GGCAAGGGCGGCCAGGACGTCGAGGGCGTCCCGGTCTTCAACACCTTCCACGACGCGGTCGAGAAGACCGGCGCGAACACGGCGATGGTCTTCGTGCCGCCGCGGTTCGCCGCCGACTCGATCCTCGAGGCGGCCGACGCCGGCATCAAGACGATCGTCACGATCACCGAGGGCATCCCCGCCCACGACGAGCTGCGCGTGTACGACTACCTGCGCGGGCTCGGAGACATCACGCACATCGGGCCGAACTGCCCCGGCGCGCTGTCGCCGGGCAAGGCGAACGTCGGGATCATCCCGGCCGCGTTCTTCAAGGAGGGCAACGTCGGCGTCGTGTCCCGCTCCGGGACGCTGACGTACCAGATCGGCAACGAGCTGGCCCAGCGCGGGTTCGGCAACTCCTCGATCGTGGGCATCGGCGGCGACCCGGTGCCGGGCTCGTCGTTCATCGACATCATCGAGAAGTTCGAGGCGGACCCCGAGACCGAGCTCATCGTGATGAGCGGCGAGATCGGAGGGTCGGCCGAGGAGGAGGCCGCGGAGTTCATCGCGTCCTCGGTGACGAAGCCGGTCGTGGCGTACATCGCGGGCTTCACCGCGCCGCCGGGCAAGACGATGGGTCACGCGGGCGCGATCGTGTCGGGCTCGAAGGGCACCGCGGCGGCGAAGGCCGAGGCGCTCGAGTCGAAGGGCGTCCGCGTCGGGCGGACCCCGACGCAGGTCGCCGAGCTCGCGGTCGAGATCCTCGGCGGCTAGCTCGTCGCGCCCGGTACGACGTTCGTCCAGAAATCGCGATCAGGCCTATACCTGCGGGTCGCCCCGGGTCTAATGTCGCCGTTGCGAGCGTGTCCTTGGAGGGCGCGCCCGGTCTGAGGCGACCGACGTCCGGCATCTCCGGGACGGGCGCCGGAGCGCCAAAGGCAATGACCGCCGGCCCCCGTGGCCGGCGGTCGTGTTTCCGGGGCCGGCACGTAGGGTTCCACGCGTGCACGGCGAAGCGCCTCGAGGCATGACCGACGACGTCGAAGAGACGCTCGCGAGCCTCGAGCAGAGGCTGCGCGCCCTGCAGGCGGAGCTCGACGCCGAGGGTGAGCCGCTCCTGGTCGAGCCGCTCCCGCCCGAGCCGCCGTCGCCCCCCGCCGCGGCGCGACGCTTCCCCGCGCCCGAGCGCCCGCCGGCTGCACCGTCCGACGCCCTCGACCGCTTCGGCGACGAGCTGCGGCGCCTGGTCGCCGTGTGGGAGCTGACCGCGGCCGAGCTGCGGGGCGAGGCCGCGGAGGCGATGACCTTCAGCGGCGGGGTCGCGCTCGAGGCGCGGGCGGACCTTGCGGGCCTCTGCGCGCTCGAGCGCGCGCTGCGCGACGTCGACGGCGTCACGGCCGTCACGCTGCGCGCGTACGCCGGCGGCGCGGCCGCACTGGAGGTCGCGCTCGACCGCGAGGTCGCGCTCGTGTCGGAGCTGCGGCGCTCGCTCGCCTTCGACCTCGTCGAGGTCAGCGGCGGGCGGGTCAGCATCGCGGTCGGGTGACCGTTAGCCTCGCCTCTTCGTGGACGAGGCGGCGCGGATCAGACTGGAGGCGGAGGAGTACGCGGACGCCGCCAGGCGGCGGGCCGACGCCTTCGCCGAGGCGCGGATCCGCCGGCTGCGCGACCTGAGCGACCGGCTGATCGCCACCGCGGAGGCCGTCGACCGGCGCTTCGGCGAGGCGATCGCGATCAAGGAGCAGCTCGACGAGCTCGTCGCCGCGCTCGGGGCGGCGGCGCAGCAGGCCGCGCGCGAGGCGCAGAGCGAGGTGCCCGACGTGCCGCCCTCGCGCCGCTTTCCGAGCGGCGGGCGGGGGGCGCAGGTCGAGGTCCAGGTGCAGGACGTCCGCGGGACCTCACCCGGCCCGCCTCTGTCGTAGCCTCCAGCGCATGGCCGGCGACACGATCTCCTTCGCCCGCGGGGCGCCCTCCCTCGACATCGTCGACGTGGAGGGGCTGAGCACCTCCGCGCAGGAGGCGTTCGCCGAGGATCCGGGCGGGACGACGGCGTACGGCACGTCGGTCGGGTACGTCCCGCTGCGCGAGTGGATCGCCGAGCAGCACGACGTCGGGGTCGAGCACGTGCTCGTCACCAACGGCTCGATGCAGGCCGACGCGTTCCTGTTCGACGAGCTCGTCGGCGACGGCGACACCGTCATCGTCGAGCGCCCGACGTACGACCGCACGCTGCTCGGGCTGCGCGAGCGCGGCGCCGACATCCGCATGATCGGCCTCGAGGAGGACGGGATCGACGTCGACGAGCTGAGGCAGGCGCTCGACGCCGGCATGCGCCCGAAGCTCGCCCACATCATCCCCACCTTCCAGAACCCCGCCGGCTACACGCTCAGCCGGCCCAAGCGCGACGCGCTCCTGCACCTCGCCAACGACCACGACTTCGTGATCTTCGAGGACGACCCGTACGTCCACCTGCGCTTCAGCGGCGAGACGCTCCCGACGATGCTGAGCCTCGACCGCGACGACCGCGTCGTCTACGCGTCGTCGTTCTCGAAGACCGTGTGCCCGGGCATCCGCGTCGGCTACCTCGTCGGCCCCGCAGCGCTCATCGCGAAGATCCAGAAGCGCGCGACCGGGACGTACATCTCGCCGAACATGGTCGCCCAGTCGATCGTCTACCGGTTCTGCGCGAGCGGCCGGATCCGGCAGTCGATCGACACGGTGAAGGCGGCGCTCGAGGAGCGGGTCGAGCGGCTCGCCGCGGCGCTCGAGCGCGACATGCCCGACGCCCGCTTCACCCCGCCCGAGGGCGGCTACTTCATGTGGGTCGAGCTGCCGGACGGCACGGACGTCGACGCGCTGTTCACGGCGGCGGCCGAACGCGGCGTGGCGTTCGTCAAGGGGACGGACTTCCTCCTCGAGGGCGGCCGCAACACGCTGCGCCTCGCGTACTCGGGCGTGACCGCGGACCAGATCGACGAGGGCGTCGCGCGGCTGGCCGAGGCGTACAACGCGCAGCGCAAGGCCTCCTCCGTTCAGTAGCGGCAACGCGCCAGATTCCCTGGACACCCCGTGACCTCCGCGGCGGCTCCGGCTCTTACGGGGCAGGACGATCTCTTCCACGCCCGGGAGGCCCGAATGCATCACGCCAAGCTCTACCTCCGACTCGCCGAAGGCGCCGGCGAGCCGGGACCGGACCAGCGGTCGAGGCCGCGCAAGGCCTTCGCGCTCCTCTGCGCGCTCCTCATCCTCATCGCGATGCCGACGTTCTCGGTCAGCTCGGCCTTCGCCGACAGCGGCCCGGGCAGCGACGGCAGCGGCGGTGGAGACTGCGCCACCCGTGAGGACAACTCGGGCCCCGGCTCGTGCGACGACGATGACGACGACGACGACACGACGACGGGCGGCACGACGTCCACCGGCGGCACGGCGTCCACGGGCGACGCCACGGCCACGGGCGGCGACACCACGACGTCGAACGCCGGCGCGACGACGGGCACGGCGACGCAGACGCAGGAGCAGCCCGCGCCGAAGCCCGACACCAACACCGGCACCGGCACCGACGGCACCACGAGCGGCGACGCCGGCACCACCGGCACCGCGACCGCCGAGGCCGAGGGCCAGGCCGTCCAGACCGCCGCGGCCAACCGCGCGAACGACGATGACGACGACGACAAGGCCGACGACACGACCGACTCGACGACGTCGAACAAGCGCGGCACCACCCGTACCCGCACCACCACCGGTGGCAAGAAGAAGCAGATGACGACGCGCGGCCACGACAGCCGCGACGACTCCGGCACCACGACGTCGAACCGGAAGGACACGACCCGCACCGGCACGACGACCGGCGGCGCCAAGAAGCAGGTCACGACGACCGGCGCGTAGGCCCTTGCGCCTGCGCCCCTCCAAGGCGATCGACACGGCCGCGGCGGCGCCCCCCGCCGCGGCCGTTCCGGTCGAGCCCGACCACCGCGAGCCCGACGCCGCGGCGCGGCCCGAGAAGGCCACGTGGGGGTTCGAGGAGGGCGACGCGATCGCCCCGGGCCGGACGGTCCTGAAGCTGCTCGGCGGCGGCAGCGCGTACGAGGTCTTCCTCGTCTGGGACGAGCACCGCTTCTCGCTGATGGTCGCGAAGGTCCTGCGGCCCGACCGCGCCGAGGATCCCGACGAGCTGCGCGCGCTGTGCAAGGAGGCCGAGGCGCTCGACGCGCTCGCGCACCCCGTCCTCGTCCGCGGCTACGACGCCGTGCTGGAGGGCCCGCACCCGCACGTGCTGATCGAGCACCTCGAGGGCCCGACGCTGCGGCGGCTGATCCGGCGCGAGGGGCCGCTGCCGCTCGAGCAGCTGCTGCCGCTGGCGCTGCACGTGGCCGCGGCGCTCCACTACATGGCGGCCG
>DASZDF010000429.1:0-6373 GCA_035942275.1 Solirubrobacteraceae bacterium
CGACGAACATGTGGTGCGCCCATACGGCGAAGCTGAGGAAGGCGATAGCGAGCGTCGAGCCGGCCACCGCGGCGTAGCCGAAGATCGGCTTGCGCGAGAAGACCGGCAGGACCTCGGAGACGATCCCGAACCCGGGCAGGATCATGATGTACACCTCGGGGTGCCCGAAGAACCAGAACAGGTGCTGGTAGAGCACGGGGTCGCCGCCCTGGTTCTGGTCGAAGAAGCTCGTCCCGAAGTGCCGGTCGGTGAGCAGCATGGTCACCGCCGCCGCGACGACGGGCAGCGCGAGGATCAGCAGCACCGCGTAGACGAGCAGCGTCCAGACGAACAGCGGCAAGCGTCCCCAGCCCATGCCGGGCGCGCGCATGTTCGCGATCGTCGCGTAGAAGTTGATCGCGCCGACGAGCGAGCTGAGGCCCGTGAGGTGGATCAGGAAGATCCACGCGTCCACGCCCCCGGTCTCCGAGTACTCCTCTCCGGACAGCGGCGGGTACATCGTCCAGCCCGCCTCGGGCGGCGAGAAGAACAGGGACGCGTAGAAGACGATCCCGCCCGCGAGCAGCAGCCAGTACGACAGGGCGTTGAGCTTCGGGAACGCCATGTCGCGCGCCCCGATCATCAGCGGGAGGAAGTAGTTGCCGAAGCCCGCGAAGATCGGCACGACGAACAGGAAGACCATCGTCGTCCCGTGCATCGTGAAGAGGGCGTTGTACGTCTGCGGCGAGAGGAGCGTGTTCTCCGGCGCCCCGAGCTGCAGGCGGATCAGCAGCGCCTCGACCCCGCCCATCAGGAAGAAGACGAAGGTCGTGACCAGGTACATGATCCCGATCTTCTTGTGATCGGTCGTCATGACCCACGCGCGCCAGCCGCGCGGCTCGGGCGCGACCTCATGGGCGAGGACCTGCGGCAGCGGCGGGATGCCGCGGTCGGGCGTGGTCGTCGTCGCGGGTGTCGTGGTGGTGGCCATCACTCGTTCTCGATGCGCTCGCGCTGCTTGGCGGCCTCGTCGTTGGCGGCCTCGATCTCGCTCCGCTTGCGCTCGATGTAGTCCTCGTACTCGTCCGGGGTCACCGCGCGCACGTGCGCGAGCATGTTCGCGTGGTTGCGCCCGCACAGCTCGGCGCACTGACCGCGGAAGGTCTTGCCGGCCTGGTCGGCCGGGATCTTGAACCACGTCCAGTTCGTGTGGCCCGGGACGGCGTCCATCTTGCCGCCGAGCTCGGGGATCCACCACGAGTGCGCGACGTCCTGGGCCTTGATCTCGAGCGTGACCGTCGTGTCGACCGGCACGACCAGCTCCTCGTAGGAGAAGGCGTTGTTCAGCAGGTTGTCGTCGTCGTCGGCGTGCGTGTAGCGCCACACGTACTGCTGGCCGTTGACCTGGATGCGCAGCGAGCGGCCGCTCGGCGGGACGGACTCGGTGTCGGGCGTCCCCGTCGGCTTGCCTACGCGCTGCAGGTCGACGCCGTTCGGCCCCGACTCGGGCGCGTTGCGGATGTCGTCGAGCGTGACGAACGTGACGATCGCGAGCACCACGAGGATCAGCGCGGCGCCCACCGTCCACCCGATCTCCAGCCGCGTGTTGCCGCGGATCTGGGCGGGGACCGCGCCGCGACGCGCCCGGAACTTGATCATCGAGTACAGGAGCGCGCCCCAGACCCCGATCAGGATCGCCATCGCCATGGCGAAGACGATCTTGTAGAGCGTGTCGATCGAGTCCGCGTTGGGCGAGCCGCCGTCCTCCGGGGTGAGCAGGTCCGCGAAGGCGGACTGCGGAAGCAGCAGCGCCGCGACGAGCGCGAGCAGCAGGATCCGGGCAGGCGTGCGCAAAGCGGGCGGGATGATAGTCACCGTCCGGAGAAGCGCGCCTGCCGCTTCTCGACGAACGCCTGGACGCCCTCGAGGAAGTCGCCGGAGAGCGCTCGCTCCTGCTGGATGCGGGCCTCGAGGGCGAGCTGGTCGTGCATCCCGCCGTAGACCCAGCGGTTGATCTGGCGCTTGGTGCCGGCGTACGAGCCGGTCGGACCGGCGGCCAGCCGGTCGACCAGCTCGTCGGCCGCGGCGGGCAGGTCGGCGTCGGCGACCACGCGGTTGGCGAGCCCCCACTCGAGCGCCTGCGCGGCCGGGACGCGCTCGCCGAGCATCGCCATCTCGATCGCGCGCGTGAAACCGATACGTGCGGGGAGGAAGAGGCTCGAGCCGCCGTCGGGGACGAGGCCGATGTTCACGAACGCGAGCAGGAAGTAGGCGGACTCGCCGGCGACGATGATGTCCGAGCACAGGGCGAGCGAGCAGCCGATGCCGACGGCGGGCCCGTTGACCGCGGCGATCACCGGCTTCGGCATCTCGCGGATCCCCGTGATGATCGGGTGGTAGCGCTCGGTCAGCCGCGTGTGGACGTCCGGCTTGCCGTCCGCCAGCGGCTCGAAGCCGGCCTTCAGGTCGGCGCCGGACGAGAACCCGCGCCCCGCCCCGGTCAGCACCACCGCGCGCACCTCGTCGTCGTCGCGGACGCGCTTGACCGCGTCCAGCAGGTCGACGCCGAACTGCGTGTTCCAGGCGGTCAGCGCCTCCGGCCGGTTCAGCTCCACCTTCGCCGCGTGGCCGCGGCGGTGGACGTTGACGGTCTCGTACGCGTGCTCAAGCTCCCAGTCGCTCATGCCTACGATCCTTCCATGCGCCCGGTCATCGGCATCTGCACGTACCTCGACACGGTGAGCTGGGGCGCCTGGGTGGACCGCGCGGCGATGGTGCCGGCCGGCTACGTCGGGGCGGTGCAGCGGGCGGGCGGCGTCGCCGTGCTGCTGCCGCCCGACGAGGCGGCGATCGCCGACCCGGACCCGGTGCTGGACCTGGTCGAAGGGCTGATCCTCGCGGGCGGGGTCGACGTCGGGCCCGGGGCGTACGGGGCCGAGCCGCACCCCGAGACCGACGCGTGCAACGCCGAGCGCGACGCCTTCGAGCTCGCGCTGGCGCGGCGGGCCTTGGAACGCGACATCCCGGTGCTCGGCATCTGCCGCGGGATGCAGGTGATGAACGTCGCGGCGGGCGGCACGCTACACCAGCACCTGCCCGAGCTCGTCGGCCACGAGCACCACCGCACGACGCTCGGGGTGTTCGGCGACCACGACGTCCGGCTCGCCGACGGGTCGCTGGCCGCGCGGGCGGCGGGCGAGGCGGTCCACCCGACGAAGTCCCATCACCACCAAGGCGTCGACGCCCTCGGGGAAGGGTTCGTCGTGACCGGGTGGTCGGCGGTCGACGAGCTGCCGGAGGCGATCGAGCGGCTGGACCGGCGGTACGCGCTCGGCGTGCAGTGGCATCCCGAGGTCGACGAGACGAGCCGGCTGATCGCGTCGCTCGTGGAGGAGGCCCGGAACGGCGTTTAGGCTTCGCGCGTGACCTCGGAGCCGCGCCCTCCGGACTTCGATCAGCGCGAGCTCGACGCTGATGACGAGGAGATGCCGCGGCTGCGGCTGACCCGCCGCAACCTGCTGCTCGGGCTCTTCTTCGTCGTCACGGTCATCGCGTTCCTCTACTTCGTCCTCCCGCAGATCGCGGGCCTGGACGACACGTGGAACCGCCTGCGCTCTGGCGACGTGTGGTGGCTCGGCGGCGCGCTCATCTTCACGATCTGCTCGTTCGGCGGCTACGTCGCGCTGTTCCAGGGCGTCTACGTCCGCGCCGGGTCGCGGATCGACCTGCGGGCGAGCTACCAGATCACGATGGCCGGCCTGGCGGCCACGCGGGTGTTCGCGGCGGGCGGCGCGGGCGGCATCGCGCTCACCGCGTGGGCGCTGCGCCGCTCGGGGATGAGCCGCCGCCGCGTGGCGGACTCCACGGTCGCCTTCCTGGTCCTGACCTACGTCGTGTACATGGCGGCGCTCGTCGTCTGCGGGTTCGGCCTGCGCTGGGGCGTCCTGTCCGGGCCCGCGCCGTTCGCGATGACGGTCGTCCCGGCGCTGATCGGCCTCGCCGCGATCGCCGTCTTCCTGCTGACGGCCCTCGTGCCGACCGACGTCGAGCGGCGGCTGCGCGACTGGGCGCAGGACCAGGGCCGCCCGCGGCTCGCGCGGGTGGCGCAGCGCCTTGCGAGCGTCCCCGCCGCGACGTCGGCGGGCGTGCGCGAGGCGATCGGGCACCTGCGGTCGAAGGACCCGGCGCTCATCGGGTCGCTGGCCTTCTGGGGGTTCAACATCGCCGTGCTGTGGGCGTGCTTCCATGCCTTCGGCGACCCGCCGCCGTGGGGCGTCCTCATCATGGGCTACTTCGTCGGGATGCTCGCCAACCTGCTGCCGCTGCCCGGCGGCGTCGGCGGCGTCGACGGCGGGATGATCGGCGCGTTCGCGGCGTTCGGGGTCGAGTTCGGGCTCGCGACCGTGGCGGTCCTGTCGTACCGCGGCTTCGCGTTCTGGCTGCCGACGATCCCGGGCGCGATCGCCTACTTCCAGCTCCGCAAGACGGTCTCGCGGTGGCGCGAGGCCCGCGACGTCGCGGAGTCGTCGGTGCCCGCCGGCGTACTACACTAAATGAAGTGACCGACCGGATCGAGAACGTCATCATCGTGGGCAGCGGGCCCGCCGGGTACACGGCGGCGCTGTACACCTCGCGCGCGAACCTGGAGCCGCTCGTCGTCGAGGGCTTCTTCTGGGGCGGGCTGCTCCAGCAGACGACCGAGGTCGAGAACTACCCGGGCTTCAAGGACGGGATCATGGGTCCCGCGCTCATGCAGGAGATGCGCGACCAGGCCGAGCGCTTCGGCACCCGCTTCCTCACCGACCAGGCGACCGCGGTCGAGCTGGCCGACGAGCCGGGCGGGATCCACAAGGTCTTCGTCGGCGACGAGGAGTACCGCGCCCGCACCGTGATCCTCGCGATGGGCGCCGAGCACAAGAAGCTCGAGGTGCGCGGCGAGGAGGAGCTCTCCGGCCGCGGCGTGTCCTACTGCGCGACCTGTGACGCGGCGTTCTTCAAGGGCAAGGCGACGATCGTCGTCGGCGGCGGCGACAGCGCGATGGAGGAGGCGATCTTCCTCGCCAAGTTCGCGGAGAAGGTCACGGTCGTGCACCGGCGCGGCGACTTCCGCGCGAGCAAGATCATGCTCGACCGCGCGAACGCCGTCCCCAACCTCGAGTTCAAGACGCCGTTCGTCATCGACGCGTTCCACCCCGGCGAGCACGGCGCGCTCGGGCACGCGGTCCTGCGCAACGTCGAGGACGACTCGACCGAGGAGCTGCCGATGGACGGCGCGTTCATCGCGATCGGCCACGAGCCGCAGTCGGGGATCGTCCGCGACCAGCTCCAGGTCGACGACGAGGGCTACGTGATCGTCCAGGGTCGCTCGACCCGCACCGCCCTCCCCGGCGTCTTCGCGGCCGGCGACCTCGTCGACCACACGTACCGCCAGGCGGTCACCGCCGCGGGCTCCGGCTGTCAGGCCGCGCTCGACGCCGAGTGGTACCTGCGCGACACGCCGGAGGTGCCGACGCCCGAGGGCCTGCCGGCCGGCGACCTGGCCGAGGCGCAGTGGGCGCCGACGACCGCGCCCACCGAGTCGCGGCCGGTCGGGGACTAGCTCGGGCGCTTGGCCGCCCTGCGCGCGCGGGCCCGCGCGCGCGTGCGCGTGGTGACCGGCTTGCGCCGGGCGAGCGGGGCCGCGGCGAGGCCGAGCAACTCGGCCAGCGACGCCTCGACGCCCTCGGCGACGACGGCGAGGTCGGCCACCGCGTCGTAGTCGGCGAGCAGGCCGAAGCTCATCGAGCCGTGGTACGAGATGACCGCGACGGCCAGCGCGTGCGTGCCGCCGAGGAACGGGATCGGGAACATGCCGTCCAGGCGGCGGCCGAGCACGTAGAGCGGGACCTGCGGACCGGGGACGTTGGTCACGAGGACGTCGTGGTCCCGCGAGGCGGGGTCGACCCGCGACGCCTGCGCGAGGAGCGTCGGCGGCGCGAACGCCTCGCCCGACGCGATCACGTCGGCGCCCACCGCGCGACCGGACTCGCGCAGGCCCTGGAGCTGCCCGCCGACGAGACGCAGCCGCTCGAGCGGGTCGGCGACGTCGATCGGCAGCCGGCACAGCACGTGCGCGATCGCGCCGCCGGGCGTCGTCACGGGGACGCCCGCGCGGACCTCCAGGCCCTCGGCGCGCTGCCCGCGCGCGTGGAGCCAGTGGCGCAGCGCGCCGGCGACGACCGCGAGCACGACGTCGTTGACCGTGCCGGCGAACGCGTCCTTGACGACGCGGAAGTCGTCGAGCCGCGCGTCGACGACCGCGAATCGCCGGTGCGGCCCGATGCGCGCGTGCAGCGGCGACTCCGGCGGCGCGCCGTCGGCGACGACGCCGCCGAGCGCGTCGCGGGCGCGCTCG
>DASZDF010000430.1:0-4727 GCA_035942275.1 Solirubrobacteraceae bacterium
GCGAAGCCGTGGCGGACGCCGTGCTCGGCGATGGCGTCGCGGAGGTCTGGGACGCCCTCCACCGGCGAGTACTGCAGCGTCTCGTCCATTCGCTCGGCGAGGACGCGGCGCCCGGCGGCCTCGACCGCGTCACGCGGGAACGTCGCGGGGTCGGGCCAGCCCGCCGACAGACCGATGACGTCGGTGCCCTCGGGCGCACGGAACGACTCCTGGAGCATCTGCTCGGGGTAGCTCGGCGTGCGGTGGGGGAGGGCGGCGAGCTGCCAGCCCTCGTCGTTCGCGTCGGCGGCCGCGGCGCCGCTCACCGGCGGGCGGGTGCGGACGAACGTCCCGCGGCCGACGGTGGCCGTCGTGTAGCCGAGCTCGCTCAGGCGGCGGTAGACGCGCGCGGCGGTGAGGGGGTTGACGCCGGCCTCCTCGGCGAGCGCGCGGGTGGTCGGGAGCTTCGCGCCGGGGGCGAGGTCGCCGGCGTCGATGAGGGCGGCGAAGCGGTCGACGAGCTGCTGCGTGACCGAGCGCTCCCCGTCCCGCTCGATGTCGTTCAAGTCGATCTTGTGGGACATTGCACTAGTCATTCAATCCGCCATCATAGTCGTACAAGCCGCCCAGGAGTCCCAGAGAGGATCGCACAATGTCCCACCGGATGCCAACCACCACCTCATTGTCCTACGCGCCGGTCATCGCCATCCGCCCCGCCGGCGAGCAGGACCGCGCCGCCCTCGAGCGCCTCGCGGCGCTGGACTCGGCGGCCTCGCCGCGTGGCTCCGTGCTCCTGGCCGAGGTCGACGGCGAGCCGGTGGCGGCCCTGAGCCTCGACGACGGCCACGCGGTCGCCGACCCGTTCCGCCGGACCCGCGACGTCGTCGCGCTGCTCCGGACGCGCGCAGGCCAGAAGCAGCCGCGCCGCGCGCCGAGCCGCCCCCTCCTGGCCCCGCGCTGGGCGGCGTAGAGGCAGCGGCCCGCGGAAGCGCGCCGCCCCCACAACGCAACACTCGCGCGTCCCACGCCCGCGAGTGTGCATTGCGCGGCCTATACCGCCCACTTCTGCACACGCCCGGATTCCGGTGCGGGCGAGTGTGACGTGTCGGGCCCCGCGACCCGTCAACCGTCCACGGGCGCGGCGGCGGCGGCGCGCCGCCCGACCGTCACCGTCGCGACCGCGATGCCGGCCAGCACGACCGCGACGCCGCCGAGCTGCACGGCCGACGGGTCCTCACCGAGGATCGCCATGGCCAGCAGCACAGCGCCGACCGGCTGGGCCAGCAGCAGGATCGACGCCACGGCCGCGGGCAGCCGCGGCAGCGAGGTCGAGATCAGCATCCAGCCGAGGACCTGCGAGCTCAGCGCGAGGAGGACGAGCCAGCCCTGCGCCGGCCAGCCGGGCAGCAGATCGATCGTGCCGAGCGCCGCCCCGGCGGCGAGCGACCCGGCCGCCGCCCACGCCGTCGCTTCGAAGAGCGGCCCGGCCGGACGGCCGACGTTCGCGCTGCGCAGCAGCAGGATGAACGCGGCGTAGGCGAGCGAGGTCAGCACCCCGAACAGGACGCCGCGCGCCGGGTCGTCCCCGTACGCTCCCTTCTCGATCACGCCGGAGATGAGCACGACGCCGACGAGCACGATCGGCACGGCCGCGACGACCCGCGCCTCGGGCCGCTCGCCGAGCGTCGCCCACGCGACGAACGCGACGAGCACGACCTGGAGGTTGCCGAGGACGGTGGCGAGCCCGGCGCCGACGTCCGCGATCGCGTAGTGCCAGAAGACGAGGTCGGCCGCGAACGCGAGCCCCGCGAGCGCGAGGATCGACCGCCGCGGCGGCCGCGGCCCGAGCCGCCGCCGCTCGAGCCACGCGAGGACGGCGAGCGCCGGCAGCGCGTAGAAGCAGCGGAAGAACGCGGCGGTCTCGGGCGCGACGTCGGCGAGTCGCACGAGGATCCCGGAGAACGCGATGGTGAGGGCACCCGCGAGGGCGATGGCGACCGGGCGGCTCGGCATGCGCCTGAACGGTACGGCGGCGTGACGCACCTCACTGTTTCTGTTGTCCAGTACGCGGTAGTTCCCGAGCAGTCGGAAAAGGCATGGCGATGAGCACGATTGCGATACCGGTGGCACGCTTCACCGGCGCTACGCGCGACGTGCGGGTGCGCGTGGACCGCATCGGCGGCTGCAGGCCGCCGCTCGTACGCGGACCGCATACGCACGAGTACTACACCGTCGTCCTGTTCGACGAGCCGGGCGGGCGGCACGAGCTGGAGGGGGCGCCATGTCCGGTGCGCGCCGGCTCCGTCGCGGTGATCCCGCCCGGAAGCGTGCACGACATCGGGCCGTGGCCCGGCGCGACCGTCTCGTTCATGCCGGACGCGCTCGGCGGCACCCGGCCGCCCGTCGAGCCGTGGTCGGGCGACGCGCCCCCGGCGGCGCACGAGGAGCTCCGCGAGACGATCGCCGGTCTCGAGCGCGAGCTGCGCGAGCAGAAGCGCGGGTTCCGCGCCGCCGCGCGCGCGCAGCTCAGCCTGCTCCTCGTCGCGCTCAGCAGGCTGCGCCGCGACGAGCCGCCCACGCACCCCGTCCTGCGCGAGGTCCTGGACGTGATCGACCGCGGGTTCCATCAGCCGCTGTCGCTCGAGGCCATCGCGGCGCGGGTCAACCGCTCGCCGCGGCAGCTCACGCGGGTGGTCCGCGCCGTGACCGGCAAGACCGTGATGGGCCTCGTCGAGGACCGCCGGATGGAGGAGGCTCGCCGGCTGCTGCTCGAGACCGACGCGAAGGTGGAGCTCGTCGCGCGCCGGGTCGGGTTCCACGACGGCGGCTACTTCCGGCGCCGCTTCCGCAGCGTCCACGGCGCGTCGCCGACCGAGTGGCGCCGCGCCAACGGTTGACCGGATCGTCCCGGCGCACGTCCCGATCGCCCCTGGTCGCGGCGCCCGGGATGACGGACAGTCACTGCGTCCCACCCCGATCCGTCCCAAGGAGGACGACAGGATGTCCCATACCAGTCTCAAGCGCCTGCTGCCGGCGGTGATGCTGCTCGGCGCGCTCAGCGTGCCGCCGGCGGCGCAGGCGACCGACAGCTACAAGCTGTGGAACCACCCGTATCGCAAGTACGACACGTGCGTCACGCTCAAGAGCACGACGGCCGACCCGCCCGTGCGCTGGGCCGACTTCAACGAGGTCGACGGGGCCGGCACCGGCTACCACGTGCTCAACCCGACGAACTGGTCGTCGAACTCCGGCGAGGACGTCTGCGCCAACGGCAGCAACCAGGTGCGGTTCGACCTCACCGAGATGCTCTACACGCGGCGGCCGAGCGACGGCGTCACCGCGCGGCTGTACTTCCACAAGGGCGGCCAGGGCTACAACCCGAGCACGACGCCGTACGGGCACATGTGGATCTCCGAGCTGCTCAGCCCGGCGCCGGCGCCGAAGTTCACGAAGTCGACGCTCGACTCGCGCGGCGCGGATCCGGTCAAGCCCGATCCCTCGGCCGACAGCACCGGGTACGGCGCGGGCCGCCGCTGCAACGGCGACCTCAGCCCGCTCACGCAGTACAAGGTGACGACGTCGACCGGGCCGCCGAACGTGGCGGGCGGTGAGATCTGGGTCAACGACGACTTCACCGGATCGGGCGCGAACTACTCGAAGTACGCGAACGCGGGCCGGCTGCAGGGCGACGGGACCCAGCCCTTCCAGTACCTGCAGTGGAGCTGGGTCGGCAAGTACGACTGGCGCGACGGGCGCCCGCTCGTGGCGCAACGGCTCGGCGGTGGCGAGACGCAGGGCTACGGCGCCGTGCGCACGATCATGAAGCCGGGAACGACCGTCACCCGCTGCGACGTGGCGTCGATCACGAGCCGTGCGTGGCAGGCCAACACCGGTACGACCGTCGGTCGCGTCACGGCCGTCTACGTCCGAACCACGATCGGCGACAACGAGCTGTACGGCTGGGTGCTGCACTCGTGGCAGCGCTACAACGGGGGCGATCCCGCGAGCAACGCGAGCTACGGCGCGCGCAACTGCGTGCTCGCGCCGGTCAACAACCCGACCGCGTGCGACGAGGCTCCGCCGCAGGGCGCCGCGCCGAACAACCTCGGCTCGACGCTTGGCCCCGACCAGACGATGTACACCGACGACTACCTGGTCTCGGACGACGGGCGCTACCGGCTCGTGATGCAGCTCGACGGCAACCTCGTCGAGTACGGCCCGACCGGACCGGTGTGGTCGAGCGGGACGTCCAGCCAGGGCGCCCGCGCAGTGATGCAGCTGGACGGCAACCTCGTCATCTACTCGGCCGGCGGCACGCCGCTGTGGTCGACGAACACCTCCGGACGCGGCGAGTCGAGGCTCGTCGTGCAGAACGACGGCAACCTCGTGATCTACGGCCCGAACGGGCCGACCTGGTCGCGCTGGTAGCCGGTCTCAGGCGCTAGGCCCGCGCCGGCTCCACGCCGGCGTGGGCCTCGCCCAGCCTCGGCAGCCAGCCGAGGCGGCGGGGGAGATACCAGTTCCACTCGCCGAGCATCTTCATCGTCGCCGGCAGCAGCACGGCGCGGACGATCGTCGCGTCGATCAGCACCGCGACCGCGAGGCCCACGCCGAACTGCTTGAGCTCGACGATCCCGAGCGTCGCGAAGATGCTGAACACCGCGACCATGACCATCGCGGCGCTGGTCACCACGCTGGCCGTTCCCTTGATCCCGTGCTCGACCGCGTCGTCCATCGACATGCCGCTG
>DASZDF010000431.1:0-22906 GCA_035942275.1 Solirubrobacteraceae bacterium
CCCCCCCCCCCTTCTGCGTTCTCAGTCGACGGTGCCGGTCACGACGCGCGTGCCGTCGGTCGTCTCGCCGCGAAAGCTGCCGTCCGGCCGGACGACGATGCGGTAGACGAGCGTCGCGCCGGTCCTGTACCGCACGCTGCACCGCCAGACGCCGGGAGCGTCGCCGCGCGCGCAGCGGGAGGCGACCACGCCTCGCGCGCGCGTGTCACGCCCGGTGCGGCGGGCCTCGCGCAGCACCGTCGCCAGCTGCTCCGCCGTCACCCTGACCGGGCCCTGCCGCTCCTCGAGCGCGAGGACCGTCGAGTTCCCGCGGTCGCCGAGCGCGTCCACGGTCGCGACGACGCCGGCCACGAGCAGAGGAGCGGTGAGGAGGACGAGCGCGCGCATCGGGCGCGACTATGACACCGGCGTCCGGGCTCGTGGTTCACAATGCCGCGGTGCCTACGGACCCCGACGCGGCGTCGACCGCTCCGGCGCCGGCCGCTCCGGCGCCGGCCGACGCGCCCTCGCGCCCCGACGCCCTCGCGAGGACCGCGCACGCCGCGCTGCTGGCGCTGCCGGGCGCGCTGACGCTGTACCTGGCGCTCGACGCGGGCGGCTACTTCCCGGACTCTGTCGCGCTCGCGCTGGTGGTGGCGCTCCAGGCGGTGGCGGCCCGCGTCCTGCTCGCCGACGCGCCCGCCGCGGGGTTCGGGCGCTTCGTGATGGTCCCCGTCGTCGCGCTCGGGGTCCTCACCGTCCTCGCGGTGGCGTCGCAGGCGTGGTCCGACGCTCCGGCGCGGGCGCTGCTGGAGGGGCAGCGCGCGCTGCTCTACCTCGTCGTGCTCGTGCTCTTCGCGTCGCTCGGCCGGCGCACGAGCGACCTGCGGTGGATGGCGCGCGGCGTGGCGCTCGCGATGGTGGCCGTGTGCGTCGTCGCGCTCGCCCCGCGCCTGTTCCCGGAGCGGTGGTCGGTCCCGGAGCAGATCTTCGACGAGCGCCTCGGCTGGCCGCTGACGTACTGGAACGCGCTCGGGCTCGTCGCCGGCATCGCGGCCGTCCTCTGCCTGCACTTCGCCAGCAGCAGGGCGGAGGCGGTCGCGACGAGGGCTGCCGCCGCGGCCGCGCTGCCGCTGCTCGGCGTCGTCCTGTACCTCACGCTCTCGCGCGGGGTGCTGCTGGCGACCGCCATCGGACTCGGCGTCTACGTCGTCATCGCCTTCTCCCAGGGCCTCCTCGCCACGGTGGCGGCCGCGGCGGTGCCGACGTACATCGCGGTGCGCACCGCGTACGACGCGGAGCTGCTCGTGGAGACCGAACGCACGACCGCCGCGGCCCTGGCCCAGGCGGACGACCTCGCGCAGACGCTGGCGCTCTGCATCCTCATCGTCGCCGCGCTTCGCCTCGCGCTCGCGTGGGCGTCGCGGTTCGCGCCACCGGCGTGGTCGACCGACCGCGCGCGGCGCACGACCGCGCGCGTGGGCGTCGCGTCGACGCTGCTCGTCGCCGTCGTCGTCTCGCTCGCGGTGGGCCTGCCCGGCCGCGTCGAGACGGCCGCCGACGAGTTCCTCGACAGCAACTCGCCGGGCGCCTCGGATCCCGCCGACGTCCGCGAGCGCCTGTCGAGCGGGCGCAGCGGTCGCCTCGAGCACTGGGAGGTCGCGTTCGACATCTTCGAGGACGAGCCGCTGCGCGGCACCGGCGCCGGGACGTTCTCGCCGCAGTGGGCGCTGCGGACCGACCACTCCGACGCCTTCATCAGCGACGCGCACTCGCTGTACCTGGAGGTGCTGGTCGAGTACGGCGTCGTGGGCCTGGCGCTGCTGCTCGCGGTCCTGGGGACGATCCTCTTCGCGTTCGCGAGGCAGCTGCGCCGCCCCGACCGCGGGATCTACGCCGCGCTCTTCGCCGCCGGCGTGCTGTGGTGCGCGCACGCCGGGATCGACTGGGACTGGGAGATGCCGGCGACGGTCGTCTGGCTCTTCGCGCTGGGCGGCGCCGCGGCCGGGCGGCGCCGCGGCCGGTCGCGGCAGGAGGAGAGCAGCAGCTTCCCCCGGATCGCCGTCGCGCTGGGCGTGCTGGTCGTCGCGCTGACGCCCTACCTCGCCTACCGGTCCGAGAGCTACCTGCAGCAGGCGATCGACCGGTTCTACGCGAACGACTGCGCCGGCGCCCGCGAGGCGGCGCTCGACTCCATCGACCACCTCGGCTCGCGGCCGGAGCCGTACGAGATCATCGGCTTCTGCGCCGCCATACGCGGCGAGGCCGAACGCGGCCTCCCGGCGATGCGCGAGGCGGTCGAGCAGGACCCGCGCGGCTGGGAGGCGCACCTCGCTCTCGCGCTCGTCCAGGCGCAGGCGGGAGAGGACCCGCGCGCGGCCGCCCGGGCGGCGCAGGAGCGCTACCCCAACAACGAGATCGTGCGCACCGCCGCCGCACGGCTGCTGGCCGCGCCGCCCGACCGCTGGCCGGCCGTCGGGACCGAGCAGCAGAACGCCGTCCTCGCCGACGAGGGGCTGTCGATCACCGCGCGGTAGGTCGAGCGACCGCCCGAGAAACTGGACCGATGGACGGTTTCAAGGCGGCGGGCGTTCCGCGATGATGACGCGCCCATGCGCGACGCCGAGTTCGAGCGCCTCTACGCCGAGCATGCCCAGGGCCTGTTCGGCTTCCTGACGTACCGGACCGGCGACCGCGTCCTGGCGGAGGACCTCGTGGCCGACACCTTCGAGCGCGTGCTGCGCGCGCGATCGCGCTTCGACCCGCGGCGCGGGCGCCAGAAGGCGTGGATCTACGCGATCGCGATGAACCTGCTGCGCGACAGCGCGCGGCGGAGCCAGACCGAGGAGCGCGCGCTCGAGCGCGCCACGGTGGGAGGCGGCGACTCGCTCTTCCCGCACGACGCCCTCGACGACCGCGACGAGCTGCGCCGCGCCATGGAGTGCCTGTCCGCCGAGGAGCGCGACGTCGTCGCGCTGCGCTTCGGCGGCGACCTCCCCGTCAAGGAGATCGCGACCGCGATCGGCGAGTCGGTGACGACGACCGAGGGCCGGCTGTACCGCGCCCTGCGCAAGCTCAAGAGCGAGCTGAGCTGAACGTCCGGGCCGTGCCGGACCACCGCGCGAACATCGTCGCCGTCGCTCGCGCCCTCGCCGTCGACCGCACGACGGCGGAGGTCGTCACCGGCCTCGACGCGGCGGGCGTGCCGAGCGTGCTCCTCAAGGGGCCGGTGCTGACGAAGGCGCTCTACGACGACGCCGCCGCGCGGACGTACGCGGACACCGACGTGCTGGTGCCCGCCCGCCTGATCCGCAGGGCCGAGGGCGCGCTGGCCGAGCTGGGCTTCGCGGGGCCGTCGCGGGACGCGTACCGCGGTCGCTGGGCGCCGTCCGGCCTGGAGCACGTGCGGGCGTCCGACCGGGCGAGCGTCGACCTCCACGTCACCGTCCACGGCGCGACCGCTCCCGCGGACGACGTGTGGGACGTCCTCGACGGCGAGACCGAGCCGATGACGCTCGCCGGGGCGCGCGTGCGCGTGCTGCGGCCGGGAGCGCTCGCCTACCTCGTCGCCGCCCACGCCGCGCACCACGGGGCGAGCGTCGCCAAGCCGCTCCGCGACCTCGGGCGCGGCCTCGAGCGCTGGCCGGAGGCGACCTGGGCGGAGGCCGCGACCGTGGCCGAGCGGCTCGGCGGCCGCGCGGCGCTCGACGAGGGGCTGCGGCTCGTGCCCGGCGGGGTCGAGCTCGCCCGTCGCCTCGGCGTGGAGGCCGACCCCTCGCTCGACACCGTGCTCGCCGCGCTGTCGCCGCCGGTCAGCGCGATGGGCTGGCAGCGCGTGCTGTCCGCGCGGGGCGCCCGCGCGAAGTCACGGATGCTCGTCCGCGAGCTCGTGCCGTCGCCGCGCTACATGCGGACGTGGGACCCCGCGATCGGCGCCAGCCGCGGCGCGCTCGCGCTCGCCTACGCGCGCAGGCTGGGCCGGCTGACGCGCGAGCTGCCGGCGGCGCTGACGGCGCTGCGCACCGCGCGCACGAGGCTCCGCGAGCGCGAGGGCGGCCGGTGAGCGCCGCCGCTCACGCCGCCGTCGTCGCCTTCTCGCGCTGCTTGACGGCGATCTGCCAGTAGTAGAAGCCGAGCGAGAGGGCGTAGTGGTAGCCCGCGCGCCCGTCGAGGAAGCCCGCCCGCAGCACGTACGAGTTCAGGAAGGCGACCAGTCCGCGGATCGGCAGCCGGTTGAAGACGATCTTCATGAAGGGCCGCAACCCGACGGTCGCCTCGCCGCTCTTGACGATCGCGTCGTTCGCGCGGACCACCGCCTCCCAGTCCGAGTACTTGTTGTGCCGCTCGAAGTAGTGGAAGAGGTCGGGGTGCTCGCGGTGGACCATGCGCCCGCGCAGCCGTCCGACGGTGCCCTGGATGAGCGGCTGGTAGTGGCCCTCGACCTCCCACATGTACTCGCTCTGGAGGTCGTCGAGCTGCGGGTAGCTCGCGTCGCGGTGCCGCATCAGGACGAGCTTGCTGATGCGCCGCCCGTGCCGGAGGACCTGGCGCAGGAACTCGTAGTCGTAGCTGACGAAGAACGCCGAGTGGCTCGTGTTCGCGATCGTCCGCTCGATCTCGTCGGCGGCTTCGGGCGTCATCTCCTCGTCGGCGTCGACGTAGATGACCCACTCGTGGCGGAACGGGAGGTTCTCGAGGCACCACTGCTTCTTCTTCGGGTACTGCCGGTTCCACCGGAACGGCACGACCGTCGCCCCGAGCGCCTCGGCCAGCTCGACCGTCCGGTCCTGGCTGTCGGAGTCGACCACGAACACCTGGTCGAAGCGCTCCAGGGACCGCAGGCACCGTTCGATGTTCCCCTCCTCGTCCTTGGTCATGACGATCGCTGACACGGGGATCTGAGGCATCTTTCTCCAGGTGCGAGAGGACGAATGTTCGAACGCCGTGGCCTACCCAATCCGAGCGGCCTCCGGCTAAGGTGGCACCCGGCCGTAGGATAAGCACAGGTCGCTCGCGGGCAGTTCCCCGCTGTGCGGGCTGGCGCCCCGCACCCCTGGAGATCCCGGAATGCAGGAAGAGCAGCAGAACGTCAGGTCGCTCAGCGACTACCTGGAGATCCTCCGCAGGCGCAAGCGCGTCCTGCTCATCGTGCTGGTCCTCCTCCCCTCGGCGGCGCTGGCGGCGTCCATGCGGCAGGAGGTCCTCTACGAGGCGGAGGCCGACGTCGTGCTGCTCCGCCAGAACCTCGCGAACATCCTGACCGAGACCGCCGCCGCCCCGGTCGTCGACTTCGGACGCGTCCTCCAGACCCAGGCGAGCATCGCCGAGTCGCCCGAGCTCGCCGCCGACGTGGCGCGCGGGCTGCGGCTCACGGACCGCACCCCCGCCGCCGTCGACGCCCGCACCACCGTCAACGCCCGCTCGGACACCGATCTGCTCACGTTCACGGTCCGCGATCCCGACCGGGGCGTGGCCGTGCGCATCGCAAACGAGTTCGCGCGCCAGTACATCGACTACCGCCAGCGGCTGGAGACCGGCACGATCACCGCGGCGCGCGCGGACCTCCAGGGCCAGATCCGCGAGCTCGAGCGGCGTGGCCGCGGCGACTCGCGCCTCGTCGCGACGCTCGTCGAGAAGTCGCAGCAGCTCCAGACGCTGGAGACGCTGCGGGGCGGCAACGCCGCCGTCGCGACGCCCGCGAGCTCCGCGGCGCAGGTCCAGCCCCGCATCATCCGCAACGTCGCGCTCGCGATCTTCATCGCGTTGCTGCTGGGCGTGGCGCTCGCCCTGCTCGTCGAGGCGCTCGACACCCGGCTGCGGTCCTCCGACGACGTCGAGGGGTTCCTCGGCGTCCCGCTGCTCGGCCGTCTCACGGCGCCGCCGAAGCGCCTGCGCGGCGGGGGGAACCTCGTGATGACCGCGGAGTCCAGCGGCCATCGCGCCGAGGCGTTCCGCGCCCTGCGCACGAACATCGAGCTCGCCACGATCGACCGCCCGGCCCGGACGATCCTGGTCACGAGCGCCCTCGAGCAGGAGGGCAAGTCGACCACGGCCGCCAACCTCGGCTTCGCCTGGGCGCTGACCGGGCGCCGCGTCGTGATCCTCGAGCTCGACCTGCGGCGCCCGACGCAGCGGCAGCTGTTCGGCATCGACCAGCCGTTCGGCCTGACGAGCGTCGCCCTCGGTGCGATGACGCTCGACGAGGCGCTCGTCCCGATCGAGCTGCCGGACGGGTCACACGGCTCCGCCAACGGCCTCGACCGTCACGGCTCGCTCGAGGTCCTCCAGGCGGGGCCGCCGCCGCCGAACGTCGGCGAGTTCGTCGGCGGGACGCGCCTCCAGCGGATCCTCGAGGACCTGCGCGACCGGGCGGACGTCCTCATCATCGACTCGCCGCCGATGCTCAGCGTCAGCGACGCCCTGCTGCTCAGCTCGAAGGTCGACGTCATCGTCGCGATCGTCCGCCTCCAGTCCGCCAAGCGGAAGTCGATGCGCGAGTTCGCGCGCCTGCTCGCGAGCGCCGGCGCCCCCACGCTCGGCTTCGTGCTGACGGACGCCCAGAGCGACCTGAGCTTCGGCTACGGCGACAGCTACTACGCCTACGGTCCGCGCCAGGAGAAGCCGGTCGTCACGAGCGCGGCAGGGCAGTAGCCACGTCGGTCGCGCGCCGCTGGTCGGCGGAGCTGATCGCGGCGCCGCTCGCGATCCTTCTGGGGCTGTTCGTCGCGGTGGCGGGGCCGCGCGCGTCGATCCTCCTGGTGTGCCTCGCGGGCGCCGCCGTCGGCGTGGGCGCGATCGCGGTGAGCTCGTCGCGCGCGGCGGCCGCCGAGTCCGACTTCCTGCTCAGCGTCGCCGCCGGGCTGCTCGTGCTCGGCGTGGGCCT
The DNA here is from genome assembly GCA_035942275.1 of Solirubrobacteraceae bacterium. Lineage (GTDB taxonomy): Bacteria > Actinomycetota > Thermoleophilia > Solirubrobacterales > Solirubrobacteraceae > CADCVT01. The sequence goes on from DASZDF010000431.1 coordinate 6,863, forward strand.
CGTGACGTTCAACGGCGTGCGGGTCACGTCCGGGCTCAGCGTCGCCGACGTCCCGCTCGCCGCGTCGGCCGTGACCGCCGCCCTCGCGCTCTCGCTCTCGCCGCGCCCCATCGCCGCGCCGCGCTGGCTCGGCGTGGCGGCGGCGGGGATCTTCACGGCCGGGGTCCTGTCGGCGCTCACGTCGGACGACGTCGTCGAGAACTTCATCCCGACGCTGCGCTTCACGGTCGCGCTCGCGCTCATGCCGCTGGTGATCGGCGCGCTGACGCGGTCGTCGCGCAACCGGCAGCTCGTCGTCGCGGCGTGGCTCGCCTCCGCCGGCCTGAACGCCCTGGTGGGGCTCACCGACTTCTTCGGGCTGACGGCGGTCAGCGCGACGTTCCTGGAGGTGAACTCGAGCGGTCGCGTCAACGCGTTCACCGCCCACCCCAACCACCTCGGCATCGTCTGCGCGATGACCGTCCCCGTCGCGCTGTGGGGCACGCTGCAACGGCGCGCGTCGTCCCTGCCGTTCGGGCGCGTCGCGTGGTTCGCGGCACTGGCGCTGCTCGTGGGCGGGATCTTCGTCTCGGGCTCGCGCGCGGCGGTCATCGGCGGGCTCGCCGGGTGCGCCTTCGTGTTCCTGCTCGGCATCCGCCGGGGGCGCGCCGCCGTGGGCCTGACGGCCTTCTTCGCCGTGGCGCTGCTCGTCATCTCGCTGCTGTCGTCGAGCGTCGACCAGACGGAGTCGGCGTCGGTGTTCGAGCGGCTCGGCGGGAACACCTCCGCGCAGACGAGCGACGCCGGGCGGTTCGACGCGTTCGACGACGCGATCGAGGGGTTCGCCAACAGCCCGATCTACGGCGAGGGGTACCAGTTCGCCCGGCAGGCGCACGACATCTACCTGCAGTTGCTCCAGAGCGGCGGCGTCCTCGCGCTGGTGGCGTTCGGCTTCTTCATCGTCGGCAGCCTGAGCCTCGGCCGCCGGCTGCGGGTCTCGACGCGACTGCCGGTCGCGGACCGGGAGCTGGCCGGTGCGGCGATGGCGTCGCTGATCGCGTGGTTCGTCGTGGGGATCGCGCAGCCGACGCTGTACGACCGGTACCTGTACGTCCCCGCCGGCATCCTCCTCGGGCTGGCGGCAGCGGAACGTCTGCGGCGCCGGTAGCGGCGGCGTGCAGGAGCCCGCGGGGAGCCGAGCTTCGCGCCGCGCCGTGCTGTTCGCGGTCTACGGCGATCCCGACGACCCGCGGACGCAGTCGACGGTCGCGAAGCACCTCGGCGACGCGCTCGCGGCGCGCCCCGAGCTGCTGCTGACGCGCGTCGACACGTCGCTCTCCCTTCCGTCGAGGCTCGTCGCCGCGGCGGCCAACGTCCGTCTGAGCCGCGAGCGGTGGCGGGCGGCGATGCACGGCAGCGCGTGGACGATCAGGTCGCGGACGCGGCCGCTGCGGCGAGCGCTGGCGGCGCCGGGCGGGCAGCCCGTCGAGGCGGTGATCCAGCTGCGCGCCGCGTACGAGCCGATCGAGTTGCCGTACTACCCCTACCTCGACAACACCGCGGACCTCGCGCGGCGCCACTGGCCGCCCTCGGCGCCCTGGGGCGACCGCCGCCTCGCGAGGATCCGCGAGCTCGAGCGGCGCTGCTTCGGTGGGGCGGCGCACGTGTTCGTGACGGGGCGGCTGGTCGCCGAGTCGCTGACGGCCACCTACGGCGTCGCGCCCGAGCGCGTCTCGATCGTCGGCGCGGGGTCGCGGACGAGCCGCGTCCCGGAGGCGGCCGACCGGCCGCGCGAGCCGTGGATCCTGTTCGTCGGCTACGACTTCCACCGCAAGGGCGGCGACCGCCTCGTCCGCGCCTTCCGCGAGGTCCGGCGCCGCCACCCGGAGGCGCGGCTGAAGATCGCCGGGCCCGACGTGCGGATCGACGAGCCCGGGGTGGACGTGCTCGGGCGCGTGACCGACCGCGCGCAGCTCGAGGCGCTCTACTCCGCCGCGCGCGTGTTCGCGCTCCCGGTCCGCTACGAGCCGTACGGCGTGGCGTTCGTGGAGGCGATGGCGCACGGCCTCCCGTGCGTCGGCACCGACGTCGCCGCGGTCGCCGAGATCATCCGCGACGGGGAGACCGGGCTCGTCGTGCCCGCGGGCGACGAGGGCCGCCTGACCGAGGCGCTCGCGACGCTGGTCGCCGACCCGGCGCTCGCGCGGCGGCTGGGGGCCGCCGGCGGCCGGAGGGTCGAGGCGGAGCTGAACTGGGAGCACGTCGCCCGGCGCATGGCCGCGGTCATCGCTCAGACGAGCGACGCGTAGGACCGGCGCATCTGCTCGCCGTAGACGGAGTAGCCGAGGGCCGCGACCGCGGCCTCCCTCGCGCGCGCGCGCGCGTCCTCCGATCCCGCGAGCACGGTGCGCAGGCTGCGCGCGACCTCGTCCACCTCGGGGTCGCAGACGACGCCGCCCCCGTGACGGCCCACGATCTCGGCGAGCCCCGTGCGGGACGAGACGACGACGGGCACTCCCGCGGCCAGCGCCTCGGCCGCGACCATGCCGTAGCACTCGTACGCCGACGGCATGGCCAGCACGTCGATCTCGCCGAAGAACGCCGCCCGCGCGTCCGGCTCGAGGAACCCGCGCCAGTCGACGCGCATGGCGACCCCGGCCTCCTCGGCGGCGCGCCGCAGCTCGGCGACGTAGGCGTCCGGGCCGGTGCCGCCGACGACGAGCCGCACGTCCTCGGGCAGGCGGGCCAGCGCGCGGATGAGCAGCTCGAGGTTCTTCTTGGGGTGCAGCCGCCCGAGGAAGCCAATCGCGCGGCCCTCGCGCTGCGGCGCCGGCGGCAGCTCGAACGGCTCGGCCTCGTCGACGACCGGGTGATGGATGACGGCGCTGCCGCCGCGGCGCCCGTCGGCGCTGTCGACGCGCTCGAGCTCCGACGAGAAGACGATCAGGTCGACCCAGCGCATGTAGAAGCGCTTCAGCACCGCCTTGAGGACGCGGCGCGCGCGCGTCGGCGACAGCGTCTCGACGTCGAACCGCGTGAGGCTCTCGTGGGGCGTGAGCGCCGTCGGCCGCCCCGCGACCCGCGCGGCCGCGACCGCGACGACGCTCGGCATGCCCCAGACGCCGTCGACGTGCACGACGTCGTAGCGCCGCACGTTGCGCACGAGCCACCACGCGAGCCCGGGGCTCACGCCCCAGCGCTTCGTGAGGCGCGCGTTCGGGGCGACGACGGGGAACGCGAGGGTCGGGATCCCGGCGCTCGCGAGCCTCGCCTGCGCGTCCTCGCTGTGGCCGGTGTCCGAGAACACGATCGTCGTGTCGATCCCGCTGCGGTGCTTGGCGATGTTCGCGTGGAGCGCGACCGTCGGCGCACCGCCGTCGAGCGCGTTGAGCGAGGGCAGCACCTGGAGCGTCCGCATGGATCAGTGCGCGGAGGGCGCGGACCCGTGCGTCTCGATCCAGCGGACCGTCTCGGCGATCGCGTCGTCGAGCCGGTGCGGCGGCGGCCCGGTGATCTCCTGGAGCGGGACGTCGAAGACCATCTCGGTGAGGAGGTTGTCGAGCCGGAACGACGTCAGCGGCGGCTCCGCCCAGCCGGCGGCCCGCGCCGCGTCGCCCGCCTTGGCGAGGACGCGCAGGACGGGCACCGGCACGCTGCGGACGGGCGGCGCGCCGAACGCGCGGCGGATGCGCTGCGCCATGTCGAGCACCTCGATCGGCGGGTCGTCGGCGAGGTAGAAGGTCTTGCCGTGCACGAGGTCGGCGTCGCAGCGCAGCAGCCCGTCGAGCTGGTGGACCGAGTTGCCGACGTAGCCGAAGGACTTGCGGATCTGCCGCCCGCGCGGGTGGACGTAGCGCCCCTTGCGGATGGTGTCGAAGAACGTCCGGTACGGGATCTCGAACCACGGCCCCCAGATCGACGTCGGCCGCACGATGACCCACGGCACATCGAGGCCGGAGGCGCGAACGAGCTTCTCCGCCTCGATCTTGCTCTCCCCGTACGGCGTCGTCGCCGCGTAGTCGTCGTCGCTGCGCGGGATGTAGCCGATCCTGCAGACGAGCCGGGTCGACGCGAAGACGACCCGCTCCAGCGACGAGCGGCCGCGCGCCGCGTCGACGACCGTCCGCGTGCCGTCGTAGTTGACGGCGTAGTCGGCGAGCGTCGTCCCGCGCAGGTCGGTGCGGGCCCCGAGGTGGACGATGTGCGTCGGGTCGAGCTCGTCCACGACCGCGCGCACGGCGGCCCCGTCGAGCAGGTCCGTCTCGCGCCACACCGATGCGTGCGCGGGGTTCCGCGACGGCCGGACGTCGGCGTTGACGACCTCGACGCCCTGGTCGAGGAAGTGCTGCACGAGGTTGATGCCGACGAAGCCCGAGCCGCCGGTCACGAGCACGCGGTGCACGCTCACGTTGGGACCCCCGGGCGCATGGGGGCGGCAGCGTACCCGGCGGCCATCTCCGCGTACAGCCCCTCGAGCTGCGTGGCGATCCGGCGCGCGTCGTGCTCGCGCTCCACGAGCTCGCGCCCCCGGCGCCGCCGCGCCTCGAGCGCCTCGCCGTCGAGGCGCGCCACGGCGACGAGCCGCCGCGCCAGGGCACCGACGTCGTCCTCGTCCACCAGCTCGTCGGGCGCGGCGACGATCGCCGGGATGTCCGCGTGCCGCGTCGCCACGACCGGCACGCCCATCGCCTGCATCTCGATGAGGACGGTCGGGCTGCCCTCGCGGTCGCCGTCCGCCGCGACGCGGCTCGGCTGGATGCCGATGTTCGCCCGCTCGACGCGCCTGATGACCTCGTCGTGCGGCAGGGCGCCGAGGAACCGGACCCGATCGGCGATGCCGAGCTCGGCGGCGAGGCGCTCGAGCGACGGCCGCAGCGAGCCGTCGCCCGCCAGCCAGAGCTCGGCGTCCCCGAGCTCCGCCAGCGCGTCGGCGAACGCTCGCAGCGTGACGTCCACGCCCTTCTTCTCGGCGAGCCGCCCCACCTGGAGGACGACGAGCGGTTCGCGCGGCGGAGCGGGCCGGAACGCGAACGCCTCGAGGTCGATCCCGACCTTCACGATCCTGAGCCGCTCCTCCGGGCAGCCGATGCCGGCGAGGTGCGCCCGCGCGTTCGGGCCCACGCACGTGAACATCGAGCCGCGGGCGAACAGCTCCCGGTAGTGCCGCTCCCCGCTGCCGCGCGCGCCCGGCGCCGCGTAGACGTCCTTGCCGTGCAGCGCCGTGAGCAGGGGCAGGCCGAGGCGTCGCACGGCGTGGAGGCAGTCGATCCCGGACCACCCGAAGTGGGCGTGCAGCGCCGTGCAGCCCTGCTCGGCCGCCGCCTGTGCGATCCCGCGCTGGAAACGGGACGGGACGCCGCTGAGCCGGAGCAGCCGCCGGCGCAGCGCCGCCACGTAGCGGGGCTCGGCGCGCGCGTCCAGCTCGTGCACGCGGTCGCACGGGAACCGGTCCGCGTTCACCCGCCGGCGCGTCAGCACCGCGACCTGCTCGGGCGGCTGCAACCGCAGCTGGGTGTAGACGAACGTCTCCGAGTAGCGGAGGAACTCGTCGATGACATGGCCTACGCGCAGATCCACGGGGCGATCGAACATAGCCGCAGGGTCAGCCGCGGGATCGCCGCACGCGCGCCAGCAGCGCGCGCACGTCGCCGGGGGTCGGCACGACCGCCTCGCGCATCCCGATGCCGGTGACGCGCCGGAAGAGCAGGGCCGCCACGACGGTCGAAGTGGTGTACGCGGCGAGGCTGGCCCAGGCCGCGCCGATCGCGCCGTACTCGAGCGACAGCAGCGGCATCAGGACCACGGTGCAGGCGAGGCCGGCGACGGCCGGGACGCTCGCGGCGCCGGGCCGTCCGGCGATGAGCAGGCCCGTCGTCAAGAAGCCCCCCGGAGCGCCGACCCACGTGCCCACGAGCAGGATCTGCGCCATCCTCTCGCCGGCCTCGAAGTCGCTTCCGAACAGCAGCCCGAGCAACGGCCCGGCGGCGACGAGGCCCGCGAGGAGGAGCGGCGCGCCCACCAGCACCACGAGCCTCGACGCCCGCGCCACCATCCCCTGGTCGCGCCGGTCGGCGGCCTCCGGGAGCAGCACCTGCCGCAACGCCGACGTCCCGATGACCGGGATCTCGGCGAGCGAGACGGCGACCACGTACAGCCCGAGCTGCCGCGTGTTGACCAGGGCGACGAGGAGCACCTGGTCCAGGCGCAGGTTGAGCTGGCTCGCCACGCTGCCGGGAAGCGATCGCAGCGACTTCGCGAGCTGCTGCCTGACCACCTCCCAGAAGCCGGCCGCCGCCGAATGCCACCGCCAGGGCAGCCTGCCGCCGAGCAGCACCCCGGGGAGGATCATCCCGCCGATCACGGCGACCGCGCCGGACTCGACGGTCAGCCCGCCGGCGACGAACAGGCCCGCGATGAGCACCACGCGCAGCGCGGCGGAGGCCCACGCCTCCCGCGTGACGCGCCGGTGGCGCCGCTCGCCCTGCCGCAGCGCGCGCGTCGTCACCTGCAACGCGACGAGGGGGAGGCAGAGGGAGAGCGCGACGAGCGTCGTCTTCGCGTCGGGGTGCTCGCCCAGCAGCACCGGCGCGAGCGCGACGAGCACGCCCATGAGGATGGCCGCGAACGCCGCGGTGATCAGCAGCGAGGGGAGGAAGACCTCCGCGACCGTCCTGCGCCTCGTCGCGATGTCGGCCGCCATGATCTCGCCGCTCGCGGTGGAGAGCAGCACGATCGCGAGCGTCAGCGGGGCGAGCACCGCCGCGAGCTCGCCGCGGCCGTCGACGCCCAGCGCGCGCGCCAGCAGCGGCCCGGTGATGAGCGCGGTCGCCGCCGCCGCGGTGTTCGCCAGCGCCCGCAGGCCGGCGATCCGCGCGAACGACTGGCCGCCCGCGTCGCCCGTCACCGCGGCGCGCCGCGGAAGGGCGCCGCGAGCAGGTAGAGCTCCCGCAGGAACGCGCCCTCCCCGTGCGTGGCCTAGACCCAGGCCCGGCCCGCGGCGCCCAGCTCGCGGCGCAGGTCGCCGTCCGACAGCAGGCGTTCAAGCCCGCGCGAGAGGTGCTCCAGGCCGCTGCGGCCGTCGCCGTCCCACCGGCCGACGAACTCGCCGAACCGACTCCCCAGCTCGTCGGGGTTCTGCATGCTGAGGATCGGCACCTCCGCCACCAGCGCCTCGAGGAAGCTGATCGGGAGCGCCTCGTGGATCGACGTGTTGACGACGACCCACGCGCGCCGGAGGCGGTCGAACTTCTCCGCCTCGCCGACGTGGCCGGCGAGATGCAGGTTCGCGGGCGGGTCCGGCATGGTCCACGCGCCGGGGCCCGAGAAGTGGCTCTGCCCGAGCAGGTGGAACTGCACGTGCGGGAACCGCTCGGCCAGGTCGAAGAACAGCCATGGGCGCTTGATGGGATCCATGCGGCCCAGGAAGACGACCTCGGGCTCGGCGCTCTCGGCGCGGACGACGTCCGGCAGGCGCACGGGGTCCGGCAGGAACCCGTACTCCGGCGGCCTCATGCCGTAGGTCCCCTCGAGCTTCTCCTCGAGGTACCGCGCGTGTCCCGCCATCGCCACCGGGCGCCGCAGCGCGCGGCTCCTGGCGTACGCCTCGCGCAGGCTCGTGCAGTCGATGAACCCGATGCTCTGCGGTTCGACGTCGTCGGGCTCGCCCGGCACCTTCAGCGAGTAGACCCGCTTGACGTCGAAGGTCGTCCGCGGATCCTGGACCCAGACGAGCATCGGCGTCCGGGGCGACGCGAGCACCGCCTTGCGGTAGTGGGGCCGCCAGTCGACGGTGAGGAAGAGGTCGAGGCGCTCCGCGAGGACGCGGCGCACGAAGCCGGCGCGCCGGGCGACGCTCCCGCGGCCGATCGCGGGGCCGAGGAGCGGGACGCCGTCGCTCTCGGCGCGGCCGCCGGGCACCTCGACCTCGGTGGTGACGTAGACCGGCTCGTAGCGCCCCGAGTCCCGCAGCGCCCGCGCGGCGGCCCACGCGACCCATCCGAAGCCGCCCATCCGGCCGAAGCGCTTGTCGAAGAACTCGTTGGCGACGATGCCGACCTTCATGGGCGGCGGCACGCTAGCGGATCGCCTGAGGAGCGACCCTCGAACATCCGCCGAGCGATGCCGGTTGCCGCTAAACCGGTGTTAGCCTGTGCTCGCGCGGCATGGACGCCGTCGCCATGGAACCGGAGACAGCCCCGCGTCGGACTCTCCAGGGGGCAGAGTGGAGATCTACCAGTGAGCAACGACCTGATCGTCGTCGCCGGAGGCGGCGGGTTCATCGGCGGCCATCTCGTCGCCGACCTGCTCGAGCGGGGCTTCGAGGTCCGCTCGGTCGACGTCAAGCCGCAGGACGAGTGGTACCAGGTGCACGACGGGGCCGAGAACGCGGTCCTGGACCTGCGCGACCTTGAGGCCTGCCGCACCGCGCTGCGCGGCAGCACGGACGTCTACAACCTCGCCGCCGACATGGGCGGCATGGGCTTCATCGAGAACAACAAGGCCCTGTGCATGCTCTCGGTGCTCATCAACACCCACATGCTGATGGCGGCCCGCGAGCACGGCGTCGAGAAGTACTTCTACGCGTCGTCGGCCTGCGTGTACGCGGGCGACAAGCAGACCGACCCGAACAACCCCGGCCTCAAGGAGGCGGACGCCTACCCCGCGATGCCGGAGGACGGCTACGGCTGGGAGAAGCTCTTCAGCGAGCGGATGTGCCGCCACTTCCGCGAGGACTTCGGGATGTACACGCGCGTCGCCCGCTACCACAACGTCTACGGGCCGCACGGGACGTGGCAGGGCGGGCGCGAGAAGGCGCCGGCCGCGATCTGCCGCAAGGTCGCCGAGGCCAAGCTCACCGGCCGCCACGAGATCGAGATCTGGGGCGACGGCGAGCAGACGCGAAGCTTCATGTACATCGACGACTGCGTGTACGGCACGAAGGCGATCCTCGACTCCGACATCACCGAGGCGATCAACCTCGGGTCCGACGAGATGGTCTCGATCAACCAGCTCGTCGACATCGTCGAGGACATCGGCGGCGTGAAGCTCGAGCGCCGCTACGACCTGTCGGCGCCGAAGGGCGTGCGCGGGCGCAACAGCGACAACACGCTGATCAAGGAGCTCATGGGCTGGGCCCCCGGCATCTCGCTGCGCGAGGGCCTGGAGGAGACCTACTCCTGGATCTCCGAGCAGGTCGCGCAGAACCTCGCGGGCGCGCGGTAGCCATGGCGGCGACGGAGTCGGCGGACACCCGGCCGGCGGTCGAGCAGGGCGCCCCGGTGATCCTCAACCTGGGGTGCGGGCAGAAGACCAGCCCCCGGGCGGTGAACATCGACTTCTCCATCCACCTGCGGCTGCGCAAGCACCTCCCCGACCGGCTGGCGCCGCTCATCTTCACCGGGCAGCGCCTCGAGCTGTACCGCTCGATCGACGGCGAGATCATGGTCCACGACCTCAGGAAGGGGATCCCGGCGGAGACCGGCACCGTCGACGCCGTCTACCACTCGCACGTCCTGGAGCACATCGACCGCACCGCCGTGCCCGGGTTCTTCCGCGAGGTCCATCGGGTGCTGCGCCCCGGCGGGATCCACCGGATCGTCTGCCCCGACCTCGAGCGGCTGACGCGTGCGTACCTGGCGAGCCTCGAGGCGGAGGCGCCGGACCACGACCGCCGCGTCGTCGCGATGATCGAGCAGTCCGTGCGCCGCGAGGCCCACGGGTCGAGCATCCAGCGCCCGTGGCGCCGGCGGCTCGAGAACGCGCTGCTCGGCGACGCGCGCAAGCGCGGGGAGACGCACCAGTGGATGTGGGACCGCGTCAACCTGCGGCACGCGCTCGAGGAGGCCGGCTTCCACTCGGTCTCGGTGATGGCGCACGACCGCAGCCAGATCCCCGACTGGGACGCGATCGGCCTGGACCGCGACGCGGACGGCGGCGAGTACAAGCGCGGCTCGCTGTACGTCGAAGCGACCCGCTGACTCAGGCGGCGACCGCAGCACGGCGCTCGGCCACCACCGCTTCGAGCGACTCCTCGAAGCGCGCGGCGAACCCGGGCTGCGTGAAGTGGCGCTGCGCGTACTCGTACGACGCGCGGCCGCGCCGGGCGACCTCGTCGGGGTCGCGCAGCAGCTCGGCGAGCTTCTCCGGGAACAGCTCGGGCCTGGAGCTGTCGACGACCCAGCCCGCGCCGGCGTCCTCCACGATCCTCGCGACCTCGCCCGCGGGGTTCACGGCGGCGAGGACAGGCAGCCCGTACGCCATGAAGTTCATGAGCTTCGCCGGGATGTTGAACTCGGCGCCCTCGTAGGACTGGCTGACGAAGGCGATCGTCGCCTCCTGCAGCCGCTGCTCGAGCTCCTCGTCGCTGACGACGCCGAGCATCTTCACCCGGTCGGTGCGGATCTCCGCGCGGACGTCGTCGGCCGCCATGCCGTTGCCGGTGATGACGAGCTCGAGCTCGTCGCCGTCGAGGGCCGAGGAGGTCTCGAACGCGCCGACGAGCGGCGCGAGCCCCTGCGAGAAGCCGATGTTGCCCATGCTCAGCACCCGGACCGGCTTCGGCTTGTCGGCGGCGGGCGACGGCGCCCGTCGCGGGGTGCGCGTGGCCGGGTCGTAGATGAGCTCGATCTTGCGCTCGTCGACGCCCTTGCCGACGAGGTTGCGGGTGAACGCGCTGGACAGGACCACGATGCGGTCGGCGCTGCTGTACGCCGCCCGCTCGAGCGCCCGCGCCGCGCGGATCGCCGGCGACGACTCGTCGACGAGGCCGGTCGAGGTCGCGCCGTCGGGGAGGATGTCGTGCAGCCACAGCACCCACGGCAGGCGGCGGGCTCGCCGGTTGACGATCGCCGGCAGCAGCGCCGGGAACGACGGGGAGGCGGAGACGACGACGTCGGGCGAGCCCAGCGCCGGGATCGCCGCGAACTGCGCGGCCATGAAGCTCAGCTCCTGGCGGTAGCGCTCGAGCGCCGAGTCGCGCCCGATCCACAGCGGCAGGCGCAGGACCGGGATCCCGTTGCGCTCCTCGCGGTACGGCCTCACGCGCGTCCCCCACCGGGGCTCGGGGTAGTGCGGGTGCGCCGCGACGACGTCCACGTCGTGGCCGCGGTCGCGCAGCCCCTCCGCCCACACCTTGCTCACCGGGCCGATCCCCGTGGGCTCGGGATCGTAGTTGTAGCTCCAGAGCTGGATCCGCATGAAGCGCGCCAGTCTAGGCGGGCGTCGCGCCCACCGCCTGCGGCTGGCTGCGCAGCCACTCGACCGTCTGCGCGATGCCGTCCTCCAGCGCGATCCGCGCCTCCCAGCCCAGCAGCCGCTTCGCCTTCTCGACCGAGGGCCAGCGGCGGACGACGTCGACCTCGAACGTCGGCAGGTGCTCCACCGCGAAGGCCTCCGGGTCCTCACCGCACGCCTCCCAGATCACCTTGGCGATGTCGAGGACGGTCATCTCGCGCGACGCGCTGATGTTGAAGTCCTCGTTCAGGCCGGCCGGCGATGCCGTCGCGGTCACGACGCCGTCGGCGATGTCGTCGACGTGGGTCAGCGTGCGCGTCTGGGTGCCGTCCCCGAAGAGCTGCAGCGGCCGCTGGCCGCTCAGGACCTTCTTGATGACGTCCGGCACCATGTGGGCGATCCCGGGCTCCGGATCGGGCAGTTCGCCGGGCCCGTACGCGTTGAAGGGGCGGCAGATCGTGTACGGCAGCCCGTGCTCGTCGTGCGCGGCGCGGCAGTACACCTCGCCGGTGAGCTTGCTGAAGCCGTACGCCGACGCGGGGATCGGCGTGTCGGCGATGTGCGCCTCGGTGGTCGGGTACTCCGTGGCGCGCTCGAACACCATCGAGGACGACACGTAGGTGAAGCGCTCGACCTCGTGGTCGAGCGCCGCGCGCACGATCGCGTTGTACAGGGCGTTGTTGACCTCGGTCAGCGTGTGGGGCAGCTTGTGGAAGTTGGCGATGCCGCCGACGATCGCCGCCAGGTGGATGACGTGCGTGCACCCACGGACCGCCTCGCGTGCGTGCGTGAGGTCGCGCAGGTCGCCGCGATGGACCTCGCAACCCTCGCGCATCCACTGCGGCGCCTCCCGCTGGTCGCTCACCCGGACCTCGAACGCGGGGTCGCGCAGCAGCCGGCGGACGACCGCGGCCCCGATCGTTCCGGCACCGCCGGTGACGAGCACCCTGCCCATGCGCCGAGCCTAGCCCGCGGCCGATTCGGGCTCGTCGACGGCGGGCGTCTCCTCGGCGCCGGTGCGGACGCGGAAGCGCACGACGCCGACGTTCGTGGCGCCGGAGCCCTCGCTCCACGGCCGCACGCCGAGCTCGGCCTCGCCGGCCGCGCGGCGCAGGATCCGCAGCGCGCCCGGGGTCAGCGCGAAGCGCAGGCTGACGGTCTCTCCGGTGTGCGGCGCGACCCGGAGGTCGCCGGTGGGGGCGGCGTCGACGCGGAGCCCGCCGAGGTTGACGTAGAGCTCCTGCCCGCCGGCCTGGATCCCCTGCTCGGCCGGCGTCTCGTTGCGGACGCGCGCCCGCACGGTCAGCCGGCTGTCGACGAGGAACGCGGCGAGGATGCGCACGTGCGTGTCGCCGAGCAGCAGGGGCTCGGCCTGGTCGACGATGGTGAGCGTGGCGCTGGCGGTGCGGCACGTCACGGCCTCCACGGGCCGCGCTGGGATCTCGACGTCCGAGCACGCGGGCACGCCCCCTGACGTGGCGGGCGTCGTGCGCGTCTCTGCGCCTGTCGTGGCGGCGGTCGAGGTCGAGGTCGGTGCCGGCGTGTTCGAGGACGAGGACGACCCCGTCGTCCCCGCCGGCCAGAACGCGAGCATCGCCGCGTCGGCGGCGAGGACGCCGACGATCAGAAAGCGGAACAGCCAGTCTCGGGCCTTGGTGTCGTGCAGCCGGTCGCGGAGGGTCAAGCTCCCTCCTCCGTTTCCTGGGAGACCAGCCCGGCGACGGGCGCCATCGCCGCGATCTCGGTCGCGTAGCCGAAGACCTGCGCGGCGCCGAAGCAGTTCCAGGGATCGACGACGAGCGCCTCGGGCGCGGCGAGGCGCGCGATCTCGGCGAGTTGCGCCGCCCCGCAGAACTCCCTGTGGTTCGTCGCGACGACGACCGCCTCCGCGTCGCGGACGGCGTCGTCGAACGCCTGCGTCGGCGTGGGGACGTGCGGGTCGTGCACCGCGACCTCGACCAGCTCGCGCTCGAGCAGGCGCACGAGCTTGTGCGCGAGCGAGTCGCGCTCGTCGTCGGTGTCGGCCTTGAAGGCGAGGCCCAGCACCGCGACCTTTCGGCCCCGAAGCGATCCGAGCCGGCGCTTCATCCCCTCGACGAGGAACAGCGGCACGCTCTCGTTCACGCGCGAGACCGCGAGCAGCATCCCCGGCGCGTGCGAGCGCTCCTCGCTGAACGTGAAGTCCTTGCGCAGGCACGTGCCGGCGGTGAAGCCCGGCATCCGGATGCCGCCGCGGGGATAGTCGCGGTTGATGAGGTCGATGACCTCGAAGACGTTCGCCTCGTACTGCTCGCAGTCCATCATCAGGAGGTTGGGCAGCGCGAACGTCGTGTAGCGCAGGATGTTGGTCCAGATCTTCGCGAGCTCGGCCTGGACGGGCGTGGTCTCGACGACCGGCGAGTCGTAGACGTCGAACAGCTCGCGGCACACCGCGGTCGAGCGCGCGCCGACGCCGCCGACGATCTGCGGCAGCGAGTCGATCTCCTCGAAGAACTTGCCGGCGGCGATGCGCTCGGGCGCGTGGCTGACGAAGAGGTCCTCGCCGACGGCGAAGCCGAGCTTGCTCTCGAGGTAGCCGGCGACGAATTCGGTCGTGCCCGGCGCGATCGTCGAGCGCAGGACGACGCTGTGGCCGTGCTCGAGGACGGGGAGCAGGTCGTCGAGGGCCGAGCGGATGTCGCGCATGTCGATCTCGATGTGCGAGAACGACGGCGTCCCGATGGTGAGGATGATGTGGCGGGCGCGGGCGGCGTCGGCGACGCGGTCGGAGACCTCGAGGCGGCCGGACCCGTGGACGCGCTGCATGACCTCGGCGCCGCCGGTCTCCTCGAACGGCATGCGGCCGTCGCGGACGGCATCGAGCCGGTCCGCGTCGCGGTCGACGCCGACGACGGTGAGGCCGCGGTCGGCGAGCGACAGGGCGAGGGGCAGGCCGACCCTGCCGAGCCCGATGACGGAGACGTCGCGGTCCACGCCTCGTCAGGCTAGCGACGGCGCGCGTGCGTGTACTGCCGGGCGAAGCCCGCGACGAAGCGCGGGTTGTACCGGGCGTAGCGCCGCCAGAGGCGGCGCGGCTCCTTCGAGAGCCGGTAGACCCACTCGAGGCCGACGTTCTGCATCCACGAGGGGGCCTGCGGGACGAGCCCCGCATGGAAGTCGAACGCGGCGCCGACGCCGACGAGCATCGGCGCGTCGAGGACCGGGCGCATCTCGCGCATCCAGATCTCCTGCTTCGGCTGACCCGTGCCCACCCAGACGACGTCGGCCTTCGAGCGGTTGACGTCCTCGACGACCCAGTCGCGCTCCTCGTCGGTGAGCGGACGGTACGGGGGCGAGTAGCCGCCGACGATCTTCAGGCCGGGGTAGCGGCGGCGCAGCTTGAGCGCCAGCTCGACGAGCGCGCCCTGGTTGCGGCCGCCGTAGAGGTACATGCGCGTGCCGGTGGCGGAGGAGCGCTCGCAGTACTTGGCCATGAGGTCCGGCCCGTAGACGCGGGTCGCCTGCTCGTGGCCGAGCGCCTTGAGCGCCCAGACGAGCGGCTGGCCGTCCGGCACGACGAGGCTGACGTCGCTGACGGCCTCGCGCGTGGCCTCGTCCTCCTGGGCGACCATGACGAGGTGCACGGCGGCGGCGCTGAGGCTCGCGCGGCCGCCGGCGGCGATCGTCGCGTCGATCCAGTCCATCGTGCGCTCGTAGTCCGCGAGCGCGAGCGGGACGCCGAGGACCTCCGCCGTGGCGGGCTTGCTCTCGGGTGCGTCGGCGGCGACCGGCGAGACGGCCTGATCGGCGCGCGTGATGTCGATGAGCGGCTGGTTCATGGCTTTGACCGCCGACTCCAACGGGCGGCCGGCGGAAAAGTCGCGTCCTTGCGTTCAGGGCGACGTTCTACGGAGCGCGCGAGACACCTCCGGGTCACGCTCGGCTCGTAGCATAGCCGCACAAGCTCCTGCGGCCCCGCAACGGTTCTTGCGCTCGTAGGATCACCCGCCATGGCGATCGTCGACGAGCGCTTCTGGGACGGCCGCAGCGTGCTCGTCACCGGCCACACGGGCTTCAAGGGCGCCTGGCTGTCGCTGTGGCTGGAGTCCCTGGGCGCGGTGGTGCACGGGCTGTCCCTCCCGGCGCCGACGTCGCCGTCGCTCCACGAGCTGCTTCGCGCTGCCTCGTGTGCGGCCGTCGACGTGCGCGCCGCGGGGGCGGTGCGCGACGCGGTGTCCGCCGCCTCGCCCTCCGTCGTCTTCCACCTCGCGGCCCAGCCGCTCGTGCGCCGCTCGTATGCGGAGCCCGCCGAGACGTTCGCGGTCAACGTCCAGGGGACGGCGCACGTGCTGGACGCGGTGCGCGCCTGCGGCGGCGTCGAGGCGGTCGTCGTCGTCACGTCGGACAAGTGCTACGCGCCGGTGGAGGGGTCGGACTGGGGCCACCGCGAGACGGATCCCCTCGGCGGCCGCGACCCGTACTCGGCGTCGAAGGCGGCGGCGGAGATCGTGGCCGCGGCGTACCGCTCCTCGTACTCGCTGCCGCTCGCGACCGCGCGCGCCGGGAACGTCATCGGCGGCGGCGACTGGGGCGCCGACCGGCTGCTGCCCGACGTGATGCGCGCCGCGCTCGAAGGGACGCCGGTGGCGCTGCGCTCGCCGGAGGCCGTCCGGCCGTGGCAGCACGTGCTCAACCCGCTCGGCGGCTACCTGCTCCTGGCCCAGGCGCTCGCGGCCGGGGACGAGGTCGCCGCCTCCGGCTGGAACTTCGGGCCCGCGGCCGAGGAGGCGCTGCCGGTCCGCGCGCTGGTCGACCGGCTGGCGACGATGTGGGGCGCGGAGATCCCCGTCGCCG
>DASZDF010000432.1:0-2171 GCA_035942275.1 Solirubrobacteraceae bacterium
CGGCGGTCCTCGTCCTCGAGCACGTTCGCCGCGTTCTCGCCGCGCTTGACGCGCTTCTTCAGCTCGCGCTCGAGCACGTCGTTCGCGTAGCGCGCGCGGGCGGCGACCGGGAAGCGGCCCTGGGTGAGGCCGGTCAGCGAGCCGACGAGGTCGCTCGGCATGCCGCCGATCAGGCGCGCGCGCATGAGGACGGAGTCGACGTACCAGTCGGCGTGGTTGTAGGCGAAGATCGCGCGGCGCGGGTCGTCCTCGTAGCCCGCGGCCTTGAGGTAGCGCGCGGCGGCGAAGATCGCGTCGACCGGGTTGTACGGGTCCTTCTTGCCGTCGCCGTTGGCGTCGACGCCGTAGGCCTTCCACGTCGCCGGCATGAACTGCATCCAACCGAGCGCGCCCGCGCTCGAGACGTTCAGGTTGCGCCCGTAGTCGGTCTCGATCTCGTTGATCGCGGCCAGGACCTCCCAGCGCACGCCGTACTCGATGCCGGCGGCCTGGTAGATGGAGAGGAGGAACGGCGGGAT
Source organism: Solirubrobacteraceae bacterium (assembly GCA_035942275.1). Lineage (GTDB taxonomy): Bacteria > Actinomycetota > Thermoleophilia > Solirubrobacterales > Solirubrobacteraceae > CADCVT01. The sequence continues at coordinate 519 of DASZDF010000432.1, forward strand.
CCGGAACTTGTCGATGAAGAAGTTCGGGACGCCGATCGGGGCCGCGCCGGGCGTCGCGAGCGAGAGGGTCGGGTTGTCGAGCGTCGGGGCGCCGCCGGCGTCGCGCAGCCTGGTGCCGCGGCGCTCGCGCTTGCCCTTCTTCTTGCCGGAGTGCGCGTCCGCGCCACTCTCGACCAGGCCTTGAGCGTTCGTCGAGTCGGCGCCGCCGCGCTCGCGGCCGTCGTTCGACTTCTGGCGCTTTCCATCGCCTCGGGGCCGCGGCTCGCCGTCGCCGGACGGGCGGGAGCCGCCGGCGTCGCCGCCCGCGGAGGTGTCGCCGCCGCCGGCGTCGGGGTTGCCGGGGTCGACCTGCACGGGCGGGGGCGCGGACTCCTGCGGCGGGGGCGTGACCTCGACGACCGAGACGACGACGCCGTTGACGCCGGGGAACTTGATCGCGCTCACGGGCGTGCCCGGAGGAACGTCGACGGTGACGGTGATCGACTGGCCGGTGGCCAGGGTCACGACGAAGGTGCGCGGCTCGGCGGAGGCCGGGATCACGGACGCGCCGAAGCCTGCCGTCGCGACGGCCGCCGTGGTCAAGGCGATCAGCAGCTTGCGCTTCGTCATGTAGGTCCCGAGACTCCTCCCAAAATCCCCTGCACAGCGGCCGGGGAAGCTACCACTCGGATAGCTCCCCTAACGCCGGTAGGGCCACGGCCATGCGGTTTTCTTGCACACGCGCGTGCACGACGCGCAGCATCGACGTCGACTCGAGGGTTAGAGTCGCCGCCTACGCGCCCTCTCCGCGGGCGATCGCGTAGCCTCGACGGCCATGGCCGACGACGACGTCAAGGGAATCCGCGAGCGACTCCAGAGCGGCAGCGAGGACGCGCTCGGCAAGCTCGCGCAGGACCTCCTCGAGAACCCGCTGGTCAGCGGCGCGATCAGCCGCGCGTTCGAGGCGCGCGAGAAGGCGGTCCAGGCGCAGGAGGTCGCGTTCAGCGCCCTGAACATCCCGTCGGCCGCCGACATCGAGCGCCTGACCCGCCGCGTCCGGTCGGTCTCCCAGCGCCTCGAGGGCATCGAGGACGGCGTCGACCGCCTCGACGAGCGGCTGGCCGCCGTCTCCCAGACCGGCCGGCTCGAGGAGCGGCTCGCGTCGATCGAGGAGCAGCTCGCGGCCCTCGCCCGCCAGATCGCCGCCGTCGCCGACGCGCTCCCGGGAGCCGAGGCGCCGCTCCCGAGAGGCCAGGAGCGCCTGAAGGTCGGCGACACCGCCTAAGGATCCCAGCCAACCGTCGGGTACCGACGGTCAACCAGGATCCTAAGAAAGCAACGCGCCCAAACCGGCCCGCCCGACCGCAGACCCGGCGGCACGGAGCCCTTCCTCACTGATCCGTACACGCTCCGAGCCGAGAACATCGCTGACGGCGAGCACACAAGCGACCGAGATCCCGCGCCGCAAGCCGACACAGAACAGCGCCGCGGTCTCCATCTCGACGGCAAGAGCACCCGCCGCCCGCCAGGAAGCGACCCGAGCCGGATCCGGGTCATAGAAGAGGTCGGTGGAGACGACGAGCCCGGAACGTCCTTCAGGAAGCAGCGAGGGCGAAGCGGAGACGCGCTCACCGAAGCCAAGAGCCGAAGAGGTCCCGTCGCAGCACAGAGCCT
>DASZDF010000433.1:0-1970 GCA_035942275.1 Solirubrobacteraceae bacterium
GCACCGCCGAGGCGATCGCCGCCGCGAGCACGAGCGATCCCGCTGCGAGGGCGAGCCACCGCGCGACCCCCGGCTCCGCCACCGCCGCGGCGGGCGCGGGCGTCGGCTCGCGCGCCGCGAGCACGCCGAGGAAGAGCAGCACGGGGACCGTCACGCCGGGGATGTCCCAGTCCCAGTCGGCGAGCGAGTGGACGGCCCAGCCGGAGGCGGCGGCGAGCAGCGCCACCGCAAGGTCGCGCTCGCGGCCGCCGGGCGTCCGCCGCACGCGCGCGATCGCCGCGGCGAACAGCAGCGCGAGCCCGCCGAGCACGAGCGTCAGGCCGACCACGCCCGTCTCCGCCATGAGCTGCATCGGCAAGCTGTGCGGCTGCTGCACGTCCGTCTCGATCACCCGGTACTGGCGACGGCTGACCGGGAACGATCCCGCGCCCCACCCCGCGACCGGCTTGTCCGCCCACGCGCCGAACGCCTCCTCCCACCACGCCCAGCGGTTGGCGGACGTCGTCGAGAGCAGCCGGCCGGGGTCGTAGACCTCGTCGCGCCGGACCTCCGTGAAGTCGTCGACCGCCTCCTCGAGCGACCCGCGCAGCCCGCGGTCGGACGTCGCGAGCGCGGTGATCCCGCCCGCCGCGAGCGCGACCGCCACGGCGCCGAGCGCGAACCACGTCGCCTGCGAGCGGGCGCGCGTCCAGCGGCCGCGCTCCTCGAGGCGCAGCAGCGCGAGCGTCGCGGCGACCAGCGCCAGCACGCCCGCGAGCAGCAGCGCGCCCAGCAGCAGCCCGGCGTCGATCCGCTCGGCGAGCGCGACGCCGTTGCCGGTGAGCGCGTCGTCGGTCCAGCCGAGGGTGAGCGCGGGGGCGGCGGCGAGCGCGCCGAGCGCGAACGCGAGGAGCCCGCGCAGGCGCGCGCCGCCGGCGGCGGTGAGCACGACGAGGACGACGAGGAGCGCCACCATCGCCCCGCGCGAGTACGTGAGCCCGAGCGCCGTCAGCAGGAGCAGCAGCGCGAGCAGCCCGCCGCAGCGCGCGACGGGGCGGCGCGTGCGCTCGGTCGCGACGCGGATCGCCATCGGCACCCCCAGGACGCACACGAGCCCGAGCGCGTTCCAGTACTCCAGCGGCGCGCGCAGCCGGGCGACGTACTGCGCGTGGTCGACCATGCCGGGCACGACCTTCCCCGCGAGCGCGTACACGGCGACGGCGACCGCGATCGCGAGCCAGCCCATCGCGACGCGCTCGGCCGCCCGCGGCGCAGTGCCCGCGGCGAGCAGGGCGACGCCGGCGACGAGCACGTACGCGAGCGAGCGGTTGACCTCCGCCCACGTCCGGTCGGGCGCGACGCTCCACGCGAGCGAGACCGCCGCCCACGCCACGTAGAGCGCGAGCAGCGCCACCGCGACGACGGTCGCCGGGGACGCCCCGGCGCGCAGGCGGCCGGCGCCGAGCCACCCGGCCGCGGCGGCCAGCGCGGTCAGCGCGACGACGACCTGGAGCCACGCCTCCTCCGGCTGGCCGACCGCGCCCTCGGCGAAGGCGGCGTAGCCCGCGGCGACGAGCAGCGCGACGAGCAGCGCGACGCCGGCTTGGGGTCGCGCGGGGCGGCGGAGCGCCACGCGCGTCTTGAAGGGAGCGGCCATCGCGGAGCGGGCGCGATGCTAGCTTGGCGTGCCGATGCGTCAGCGCCTCGCCGCCCTCCTCGCACTCGCCGCCGCGCTCGCGCTGCTGGTCGCGCCCGCGGCGAGCGCGGATCCCTTCGACGACGTCTTCGCCGATTACCAGAAGGACGGGAAGATCGATCCCTGCGCGCACAGCCCCGAGGAGCTGCAGCAGGCGAAGAGCGACATCCCGAACGACATCGAGCAGTACGCGCCCGACTTCCCCGCCGAGCTCGACGCGGCGATGGAAGAGCGCGCGCGGACGAACTGCGACGGCTCCGCCCCCGCGCCGGAGGGCGCTCCGGGTGCGACGTCC
>DASZDF010000434.1:0-2059 GCA_035942275.1 Solirubrobacteraceae bacterium
GTCGGCGTCCGGCCCCGCCTCGGAGCGCACGAGCGCCTCCGACGCTGGCGCGGTGAGCGCCGACGGCTGCAGCAGCCGCGAGCGCGCGCGGGCCTGCTCGGCCAGCGCGTCGAGCAGCGACTGCGGGGCGCCCGGCTCGCCGGTGCGCGCCGCGACGAGCAGCGCCACGGGCACCTCCTCCAGCCGCCGCGCCAGGTACACGAGCCAGCGCAGCGACGCGGCGTCGGCCCAGTGCGCGTCGTCGACCGCGATGCACAGCGGGCCGCCGGCGGCGAGGTCGGCGCACGCCCAGTAGAGCCCGTGCACGATCGACGGCTCGTCGGCCTCGCCCTCCTGCTCGGCCAGCCCGAGGATCGGGGCCGCCGCGCGCGCCGCCCCGCGCACCCCGCCGTCGCGCACGCGGGCCTCGAGCACCTGCCGCGCGACGCCGAACGTCAGGTCGCGCTCGAGCTCGCCCCCGCGCGCGCCGAGCGCGTCGAGCCCGTGCTCCACCGCGAGCTCGCGCGCCGCGTCGAGGAGCGTCGTCTTCCCGATCCCGGGGTCGCCCTCGACGACCGCGATGCCGCCGCTCCCCGCGGCCGCGCCGGCGATGACCTCGCGCAGCGCCTCGACCTCACGCTCGCGTTCCAGGAGCACGGAAGCATCATGCCGGTTGCCGGATTCCGCCGCCCGAGCTACCCTGCGCTCGTTCGCCGGGGCCACCGCACGGGAGCGGTGGCTCGAAACTCAGGTAGGGGGATCTCATGAAGCGCATGGCTGCCTTGCTGGCCGTGATGGGTGCACTGTCCGCCGTCGTGCCGGCCGCTGCTCCGGCCGCGAGCACCAGCAATCCGCTGTGCAGCGCGAGCCTGCTGATGCTCCGCTTCTGCTGAGAGGCCCCTGAGGCGCCCTACGCGACGAGCTCGAGCCTGCGCTCGGGATCCGGGTCGCCGGCCACGTACGCCGGCGTCGGCTCCGGCTCGTCGCCGTAGCGCCAGATGTCGCGCAGGAACCAGAGCATCGTGCCGGCGAGCGTCAGCAGGACGCCGATGACGCCCCCGGTGAGCGCCGCCGAGGCGATCCCCACGTCCGCGCGCGGCCCCTCGCTCGTCGCCGCGGCGACCGCGCGCGACGGCGCCGACCGGTAGAGCGGCGTGGTCGCGAAGTGGTTGGCGGCGACGTCCCACGCCGGCTTGCGCGCGCCCGACTCGTAGTCGAGCAGCCCCTTGTTGTGGATGCTGTCGCGCCTGATGCCGACGCGCTCGGCCCCGCCGTCCCAGTCGGGCTTCACGGCGAACTCGCGCAGCGTCCAGTAGATCGCGCCCGACATGAACCCGAGCCGCCTGATCAGCGAGAGGTTCGCGTCGATGTAGCGCGACTGGAACGCGTACGTCTCCTTGACGTTCGGCGGCCCCTCCATCGTCGCCTCGGCGCCGAACTCGGTCATCACGAGCGCCTGGCGGTCGTAGAGGCGCCGCGCCTGGCGCAGGAACGGCTCGAGGTCGGCGAGGTCGCCCGTCTCGTTGCCCTCGTCGCCCTGGTACCAGCCGAAGTAGCTGTTCAGCCCGATCAGGTCGAACCGGTCGTAGACCTTCTGCTTGGGGAAGCCCGGCCACGCGAGGATGTCGGCCGAGACGGGCAGCGTGTGGTCGAGGTCCTCGACCATCTCGCGCGCGGTGTTCAGGAAGATCCCGCTCGTCTCCGTGACGTCCGGCCGGGGAGACAGCTCGTTGGCCACCGAGTGCGTGATCACCGACGGGTGGTTGCGCGCCTCGAGCACCGTCCGGCGGACGGCCTCGAGCTCGTACGAGCGGCCGGCGCGCTCCATGAGCTGCACGTCGCGGTGGTAGACCGGCGCCTGGCTCCAGACGAGGATCCCCTCCTCGTCGAGGCGGTCCAGCAGCCGCGGGTCGAGCAGGTAGTGGGCGCGGGTGACGTTCGCCCCGACGGCGTTGAGCTCGGCGACGACCTGCTCGATGTCCTGGTCGGTCAGCGCGGGCCCGCGACCGGGCATGTCCTCCTGGATGGAGGCGCCGCGCAGGTCGAGCCGGCGGCCGTTGAGCTCGAGGTGCCCGTCGCG
>DASZDF010000435.1:0-4275 GCA_035942275.1 Solirubrobacteraceae bacterium
CCCGGTACCCGGCTCGAACCGCCAGCCGCGCGGTCTCCGCGCCGATGCCGGTGGACGCGCCGGTGATCAGGAAGACGGGATCGGACATGAATACCTTTCGTACGTGCTCTCAGACAAGGCACGCATCTTCGTGCAGGGCGGCGCCGGGGGGAACGGCTGCCTCAGCTTCCGGCGCGAGGCGCACGTCCCGCGCGGCGGGCCCGACGGCGGCGACGGCGGCCGCGGCGGCGACGTCGTGCTCGTCTGCGACGCGTCGCTGCGCGACCTCCAGGCCTTCAAGCGCAAGGCGCACTGGAAGGCGACCCGCGCCCGCCACGGCGAGGGCGCGCTGCGTCACGGCGCCGCCGGCGAGGCGCTCGAGGTCCGCGTCCCGCCCGGGACCCAGGCCCGCCTCGAGGACGGCACCACCTACGACCTCGTCGTCCCCGGCCAGCGCGTGACCGTCGCGCGCGGCGGCGGGGGCGGGCGGGGGAACAAGCACTTCGCCACCGCGACCCGGCAGGCGCCGCGCTTCGCCGAGCGCGGCCTGCCCGGGGAGGAGGGCTGGATCGAGCTGCGGCTGAAGCTCCTGGCGGACGTCGGCCTGGTCGGCCTGCCGAACGCGGGCAAGTCGAGCCTCCTCGGCCGCATGACCCGCGCGGCGCCGAAGGTCGGCGACTACCCGTTCACCACGCTCGAGCCGGTCCTCGGGACGCTCGACGCCGAGGACCGCCAGCTCGTCCTCGCCGACATCCCCGGCCTCATCGAGGGCGCGAGCGGGGGCGCAGGGCTCGGGCACGAGTTCCTCGCCCACGTGGAGCGCACGCGGCTGCTCGTCCACGTCCTCGACCTCGCGCCGCTCGACGGGAGCGATCCCGAGCAGAACTTCGGCACGATCGAGAGCGAGCTCGCGGCCTACGACGAGCGGCTCGCCTCGCTGCCGCGCGTGCTGGCGCTGAGCAAGGCCGACCTGGTGCCCGCCGAGGAGGCGGAGAGCGCCGCGGCGGGGTGGCGCGAGCGGCTCGGCGCCGGCGTCGCCGTGATCGTCACGAGCGCGGCGACGGGCCAGGGCCGCGACGACCTGAAGACCGAGCTGCTGCGAAGGGTCCCGGTGGAGATGGCTCCCGAGGAGGCGGTCATCGACGCCGAGCCGCTCGCCGAGCACCGCGTCTTCCGCCCCGGCGGCGACCGCGGCTTCACCGTCGAGCGCACCGGCGCGCACGCGTTCCGCGTCGACGGCCCGCGCGTCGAGCGCCTCCTCCAGCGCTTCGACGTCGAGAACGAGGAGGCGGCCGCGCACGTCGAGCACCGCCTCGACCGCATGGGCGTGATCCGGGCGCTCGAGGATCAGGGCTTCGAGCCCGGCGACGAGGTCCGGATCGCCGGCGAGGCGTTCGAGCTGGACCCGGCGTCGTGACGACGGTCGTCAAGATCGGGACCTCCATCACGGCGGAGGACGACGGCACGCTGCGCGAGGACGCCCTCGCGCGCATCTGCGACGAGGTCGTCGCGCTCGACCACGGCGTGATCGTCACGAGCGGCGCGATCGCCCGCGGCCTGCGGATCATGGACGTCCCGCGCCGCCCCGCGGCGATCGCCGACCTCCAGGCGGCGAGCGCGGTCGGCCAGGGGAAGCTCTACCGCGTCTACGACGAGCTGCTGCGCGCCCGCGGCCGCAGGAGCGCGCAGGTGCTCCTCACGTTCCACGACATGCGCGAGCGCACGCACTAACTCAACGCGCGCCGCACGCTGCGCCGCCTCCTCGAGTGGGACGTCGTGCCCGTCATCAACGAGAACGACACGACCGCGACGGAGGAGATCTCGTTCGGCGACAACGACTTCCTCGCCGCGCAGGTGGCCGTCCTGCTCGGCGCCGAGCGGCTCGTCCTCCTCACGAACACCGACGGCCTGTACACGGCGCCGCCCCAGCGCGACCCCGACGCCCGCCTCATCACGGAGGTCACCGACTACACCGCGCTCGAGGCGATGACGATCTCCAGCGAGACGTCGACGCTCGGCAGCGGCGGGATGCGCTCGAAGGTCGGCGCCGCGGAGATGGCCAGCGCCGCCGGCATCCCGACCACGATCTGCAACGGCCTGCGCCCCGGCGCGCTGGCCCGCGCGCTCGCGGGCGACGAGGAGGGCACGCGCTTCGCCCCGCTCAGCGAGCGCACGTCGTCGTTCAAGCTCTGGCTGAAGTACGCGAAGCCGTCGCACGGGACGGTCGTCGTCGACGGCGGCGCCGCCCGGGCGCTGCGCGAGGGCGGGACGTCGCTCCTCCCGGTGGGGATCGTCGAGATCCGCGGCGCCTTCGACGCCGGGGACGCCGTCGACGTCGTCGCCGACGGGTCCGCGATCGGCAAGGGGATCGTGAACTTCGCCGCCGAGGAGCTGCGGCGGATCAAGGGCCTGAAGAGCGCCGAGGTGCGGGCGCTCTTCCCCGACGCGGGTGACGAGGCGGTCCACAGGGACTACTTTGTGCTGGCGTGATGGCCGCCACGACCTCCCCCTCCGTCACCGAGCTCTGCGTCGCCGCGAAGCGGGCGTCGCGGCAGCTCGCGCAGCTCGACCGCGGGGCCAAGGACGCCGCGCTCCACGCGATCGCCGACGCGCTCGAGGCGCGCACGGAGGAGATCCTCGAGGCCAACGCGCGCGACATGGAGGCGGGGCGGGAGGCGGCGCTGACCGACGCGCTCCTCGACCGCCTGAAGCTCGACGCCGGTCGCGTCGCCACGATCGCCGCGCAGGTGCGCGACATCGCCGCGCTGCCCGATCCCGTAGGCGAGGTCGTCGACGGCCAGCGGCTGCCCAACGGCCTGGCGCTGCGCCGCGTGCGCGTGCCGCTCGGCGTCATCGGCGTCGTCTACGAGGCGCGGCCGAACGTCACGATCGACGCCGCCGCGCTGTGCCTGAAGTCCGGCAACGCGATCGTGCTGCGCGGCTCGTCGTCGGCGGCGCACTCCAACGAGGTGCTCGCCCGCGTCGCGCGCGAGGCCGCCGGCCTGCCCGACGGCGCCGTGACCCTCCTGAGCGGCGGGCGCGAGGAGCTGGGCGAGCTGGCGCGCCAGACCGGGCTCGTCGACCTCGTCATCCCGCGCGGCGGCGAGGGGCTGAAGAAGGCGCTCGAGGCGGTCGCCACCGTTCCCGTCATCTACGCCGCGTCCGGCAACTGCCACGTGTACGTCGACGCCTCCGCCGATCTCGAGAGCGCCGAGGAGATCGTCGTCAACGCGAAGACCCAGCGCCCGGGCGTCTGCAACGCCGCCGAGACGCTGCTCGTCCACGTCGACGCCGCCCGCGAGTTCCTGCCCCGCGCGCTGGAGCGACTGGCGACCGCGGGCGTCGAGCTGCGCCTGGACGGCCGCGCCCGGACCGTCGTCGGCGACGGCCACGCGGAGGCGACCGACGAGGACTGGGCCACCGAGTACCTCGCGCTGACGCTCGCGGTCGGCGTCGTCGACTCGGTCGACGAGGCGATCGAGCACGTCAACCGCCACGGCTCCGGCCATTCCGAGGCGATCGTCACCCGCGACGTCGGCGCGGCGCGCGCCTTCCAGCTCGGCGTCGACGCCGCCTGCGTCTACGTCAACGCCTCCACCCGCTTCACCGACGGCGGCGAGTTCGGCATGGGCGCGGAGATCGGCAACTCGACGCAGAAGCTCCACGCCCGCGGCCCGATCGGCCTGCGCGAGCTGTGCACGTACAAGTACCTCGTGGAGGGCGACGGGCACGTCCGCTGACCAGCGCCGCCTGGGGATCCTCGGCGGCTCGTTCAACCCCCCGCACGTCGGGCACCTCGTCATGGCGCAGGAGGCCCACGCGCAGCTCCAGCTCGACCAGGTGATCCTCATGCCGGTCGCGACGCCGCCGCACAAGGAGCTCGCCGACGACCCCGGCGCCGAGGAGCGCCTGCGCCTCTGCGAGCTGGTCGCCGCCAAGGACGACCGGCTTGCCGTCTCCCGCCTCGAGGTCGACCGGGGAGGGCCCTCGTATACCGTCGATACCCTGAGGGAGATCCATGCAGCGGCCCCGGGTGACGACCTGACCTTCATCGTCGGCGGCGACATGGCCCACAGCCTGCCCGCGTGGCGGGAGCCGGAGGCCGTGTTGCAGCTCGCCACGCTGGCCGTCGCCGAGCGCGAGGGCGCGGCGCGCAGGGACATCTCCGAGCGCCTGGCGCCGCTGGCCGGCGCCTACCGGATCCGCTTCTTCGACATGCCCCGACTCGACATCTCCTCGACCTCGATCCGCCGCCGCGTGCGGGAGCTTCGGCCGATCCGGTACCTGGTGCCGGAC
>DASZDF010000436.1:0-2290 GCA_035942275.1 Solirubrobacteraceae bacterium
CTCCTGACACGGACGGGTTCAGCCGGCTCGGCGGCAGCGGCGGCTCGGACACCTGCTTCAGCGCGATCGTCACCGCGGTGTCGCCCTCGAACGGGACCGCGCCGGTCAGCATCTCGTAGAGCACGATGCCGATCGCGTAGATGTCGGACTGCGCGCCGACCGCGTGGCCCTGCGCCTGCTCCGGCGAGAGGTACTGCGCGGTGCCCATGATCGAGCCCGTCTCCGTCATGTCCGACGCGCCGGCGCGCGCGATGCCGAAGTCGGTGACCGTCGCGCGGTCCTCGGCGTCCACGATGACGTTGTGGGGCTTGAGGTCGCGGTGGATGATCCCGAGCTTGTGCGCGAACCGCGCGGCGCGCAGGATCTGGATCGCGAGGTCGATCGCGCGCGCCGGCGCCAGCGGCCCGTCGCGCTTGACGAGGTCCTTCAGCGTGACCCCGGAGAGGAACTCCATCGCGATGTAGTAGGTCCCGTCGAACTCGCCGCGGTCGTAGACCGAGACGACGTTCGGGTGCTGGAGCCCCGCCGCGCTCGAGGCCTCGCGGCGGAAGCGCTCGACGAACTCCGCGTCCTCGGCGAAGCGGCGGTGCAGGAGCTTCAGGGCGACGCGGCGGCCGAGCTGGAGGTCGTCGGCGCACCAGACGTCCGCCATCCCGCCGCTGCCCAGCCGGCTGACGAGGCGGTAGCGCCCGTCGACGACGTGGTCCTGCGCGATCCCCCCGCTCACCGCAGCAGCTCCTCCATGACGCGCTTGGCGATCGGCGCGGCGACCTCGCCGCCGGTGCCGCTCGAGTTCTCGATGCTGACGGCGATCGCGATGCGCGGGTTGTCGCGCGGCGCGAAGCCGATGAACCACGGCTGGTTGATGCCCTGCTCGACGTTGAGCTCGGCGGTGCCGGTCTTGCCCGCGACCGGGAAGCCGGCGAGCGCGGCGGCGGTGCCCGTCCCCTCGCGCACGACGCTGGCCATCATGTCGCCGACCTCCTGCGCGGTCTCGGGCTTCATGACCTCGCGCAGCTCGTCGGGCTCGTAGCGCTCGACGGTCCGCCCGTCGCGGTCGACGACCCGGTCCGAGAGCCGCGGCTTCATCAGCGTGCCGTCGTTCGCGACGGCGCTCGCGACCATCGCCATCTGCAGCGGGGACGCGAGCAGGTCGCCCTGGCCGATCGCGACGCGGCCCACGTCGACGCTGTCGTCGGTGACCTGTTCGATGCCGCTGCGCTTGTACACGCCGCTGCGCGTGCGCTGGCCGGTCGGCAGGTCGACCTCGGCCCGGTCGTAGAAGCCGAAGCGCTCCATGTAGCGCTGCATCGTCTGGGCGCCGACGTCCACGCCGACCTGCGCCCACACCGTGTTGACGGACTTCGTCAGCGCGAGCGTCAGCGGGATCTGGCCGTAGTCGGCGTCGCCGAAGTTGCTCAGCGGCGCGCCCGAGATCGTCTTCGGCGACGAGCCGTCGAGGACCGAGTCCTTCGTGAACTTCCCGCTGTCGATCGCGGCCACGGCGGTGACCACCTTGAACGTCGAACCGGGCGGATAGCGGCCGGCCGTCGCGCGGTTGAGCAGCGGCGAGCCCTCCGCGCCGCTCAGCTGCCGGAACGCGCCGTCGCGGCGCAGGGCGTCGGGGTCGTACGACGGGGTGCTGGCCATGACGCGGATGCGCCCGGTCTCCGGCTCCATCGCGACCACCGCGCCGCGCTGGCCGCCGAGCGCCTCGAGGGCGAGGCGCTGCGCGCCGAGATCGAGCGTCGTGTGGAGCTGCTGGCCCTCGCGCTCGCGGCCCGAGAGCTGGTCGACGATGGAGCCGACCTCGTCGCGGACGCCGCTCAGCTCGTCGTTGCGCGACTGCTCGAGCTCCGCGCGGCCGATGTCGATGAACGAGTAGCCGACGGGGTGGGCGAAGAGCTCGCCGAGCGGGTAGCGGCGGCTGAACGTCTTGCCGGGACCCTCGACCGAGCGCGCGATGACCTCGCCGCCGGCCGCGCGGATCGCGCCGCGGTGGATGCGCTGCTCGGCGAGCAGCTCGCGGGCGTTGAGCTTGTTGTCGCGCAGGGCCTCGGCCTCGAACACGGTCCAGCGCGACGTCTGCCCGACGAGCAGCGCGAAGAGGAGGGCGATGAGCGCGTAGAGGCGGAAGGCGGGCGTGTTCACGAGGGCGCCCTCGCCCGGTTCGACACCGTCAGCAGCAGCGCGAGCAGGATGAAGTTCGCGACGATCGACGACCCGCCGTAGGAGACGAACGGCATCGTCACGCCGGTCAGCGGGATGAGCTTGGTGACGCCGCCGACGA
>DASZDF010000437.1:0-3463 GCA_035942275.1 Solirubrobacteraceae bacterium
CCACGGAGGGCTGCCGAGCAGACCCTCGAACACCGCATCCTGCTGACCGCCACGCTCTGCCTGCTCGCGGGCGGCGCGGTGATGGTCTACAGCGCCTCGAGCGCCCGGACGCTCCTGGCCGGCCAGGGCGACGGGACGATGTACCTCGTCAAGTACCTGACGTACGGCGCGCTCGGGTTCGTCGCGCTGCATCTCGCCACGCGCGTGCACCTCGACTTCGTCCGGCGCCTCACGCCCGCGCTGCTCGGCGTCGCGTTCTTCCTCTGCCTGCTCGTGAAGGTCCCGGGCGTCGGGATCGAGGTCAACGGCGCGACCCGCTGGCTCGGCGCCGGCCCGGTCCAGTTCCAGCCGTCGGAGCTGATGAAGCTCGCGCTCGTCCTCTACGCCGTCCACCTGCTGGCGCTGCGGCCGCAGATCGTGACGAGCGTCCGCGAGGTCGCGAGCCCGCTGCTCGTCGTCGCCGGCGGCGCCGCGGTCCTCATCGCCTCGCAGCCCGACCTCGGCACCGCGCTCGTCTGCTCGTTCGCCATCGCCGCGCTGGTCATCGCGGCCGGCATGCCGGTCCGCGTCCTCGCCATCCTCGGCGGCTCCGCGGTCGGGGCGATCATGCTCTTCGCGCTCGCGGCGCCCTACCGGCGGGCGCGGCTCACGTCGTTCCTCGACCCGTGGGCGCACGCCGGCGACGCGGGCTTCCAGTCCGTGCAGGGCCAGATCGCGCTCGGCTCCGGTGGCATCTTCGGCAAGGGCCTCGGCGAGTCGGTCCAGAAGATCTTCTACCTCCCGGAGGCGCACACCGACTTCATCCTCGCGGTGATCGGCGAGGAGCTCGGGGTCGCGGGCGTCCTCGGGCTGCTCTTCCTCTACGGGATGATCGCCTACGCCGGTCTGCGCGTCGCGAAGGCCGCGCGCGGCCCCTATGCGCAGCTCCTCGCTGCCGGCGTGACGTCGCTCATCCTCTGCCAGGCGCTGCTCAACGTGTTCACCGTGCTCGGGCTCGCGCCGCTGACCGGCGTGCCGCTGCCGTTCATCTCGTCGGGCTCGTCGTCGCTGCTCGTCCTGCTCACCTCGATGGGGCTGCTGCTGAACGTCGCCAACGGCGGGCGCAGCGACCTCAAGGCGGTCCGCGCGCCGGATCGGGCACGATCCGGCGATGCGGCTTCGCGTGGTCATCGCAGCGGGCGGGACGGCGGGCCACGTCGTGCCGGCGCTCGCAGTGGCCGAAGCGCTGCGGGCTGACGGCCACCACGTCGTCTTCGTCGGCGGCGAGCGGGCCGAGGCCGAGCTGGTGCCGGCGGCCGGCTTCGAGCTGCGGGCGATCAGCGTCCGCGGGCTCAGCCGGACGAACCCGTTCGCCGCCGCCGCCGCCGGCGCGCTGGCGGCGCGCGCGACGGCCGCCGCGGCGCGGATCCTCAAGGCCGAGCGCGCCGACGCCGTGCTCGGCGGCGGCGGGTACGTGGCGGGCCCGGTCGGTCTGGCCGCGGTCGCGCGGCGGGTGCCGCTCGTGCTCCAGGAGGCCGACAGCCACCTCGGCGTGACGAACCGGCTGCTCGCGCGCTTCGCGCACCGCGTGTGCCTCGCCTTCCCGCTCGAGGGCCGGACCGGCGACCGGTACCTCGTCACCGGCCGGCCCGTCCCGCCGCCGGCGACCGACCTCGCCGCCGCTCGCGCGCGCTTCGGACTCGGGGAGGCGAAGCGCATGGTGCTCGTCTTCGGCGGCTCGCTCGGCGCGCGCTCGATCAACGAGGCGGCGATCGCCGCGTTCGACGACGTCCCGTACCGCGTGCTGCACGCCGCGGGGCGCCGCGACTACGAGGCGCTGAAGGCGCGCGTCCCGGGCCCGCACTACCGGCTCGAGCCCTACCTCGACCGCTTCGGCGAGGCGCTGCTCGCGGCCGACCTCGCCGTCGCGCGCGCCGGCGGCTCGGTCTTCGAGATCGCCTCCCACGGCACGCCCGCGATCCTCGTCCCGTACCCGCACGCGACCGCCGACCACCAGACCGGCAACGCGCGCTGGATGGAGCGCGGTGGCGCGGCGGTCGTCCTCCCCGACGACCAGATCACGCCCGAGCGCCTGCGCCGCGAGGTCGACGCGCTCCTGGACGACCCGGCGCGTCTCGCGGCGATGGCGACCGCCTCTGCGGCGCTCGCGCGGCCCGACGCGGCGGAGCGAATCGCTCGCGAAGTGGTGGCGGCTGCGAGAGGATCCGGCGCATGAGCATCAAGGCACGCCTGTTCGCGGCGATCTACGACAAGGCCATGGCGGGCACCGAGGATGCCGGGCTGCGCGACCACCGTCAGGCGCTGCTCGGCAAGGCGCGCGGCCGCGTGCTGGAGATCGGCGCGGGCACGGGCGCGAACGTCCCGCACTACGGGCCGGAGGTCACCGACCTCGTGTTCACCGAGCCCGAGGAGCCGATGGCCAAGCGCCTGCGCGCGCGGCTCGCGCGGGGCGAGGTCGTCGGCGCGCACGCCGACCGCCTGCCGTTCCCCGACGACTCCTTCGACACCGTGGTCTCGACGCTCGTGCTCTGCACCGTGCCCGACCAGGACCGCGCGCTGGCCGAGATCCGCCGGGTGCTCAAGCCCGAGGGGCAGCTCCTCTTCATCGAGCACGTGCGCTCGCACGCCGAGAAGTCGGCGAAGTGGCAGGACCGGTTCACGCCGCTGTGGCGCCAGGTCGGCCACGGCTGCCACCCGAACCGCGACACCGCCTCCGCGCTGACGCGGGCCGGGTTCGCGCTCGAGATGGAGTCGTGGCGGATGCCGAAGGCGCCGCCGGTCGTGCGCCCGGTGATCGAGGGCGTCGCCCGGCCTGGATGAGCGACTGGAGCGGCCGCAGGCTGCACGTCGTCGGGATCGCGGGCGCGGGGATGAGCGCCTACGCGATCGTGTGCCGGTCGCTCGGCGCCTCCGTGACCGGCTCCGACCAGGCGGAGTCGCCGTACCTCGAGCCGGTGCGGGCCGCCGCCGTGGACGTGGCGAGCGGCCACGACGCCGCGAACGTGCCCGCCGGCGACGACGTCGAGGTGGTCGTGTCGACGGCGATCCCCGCTTCGAACCCGGAGGTGGCGGCGGCGCGGGAGCGCGGGCTACGCGTCCTGTCGCGCGCGGACCTGCTCGCCGAGCTGACCCGCCAGAAGAAGACGATCGCGGTCGCGGGCGCGCACGGGAAGACGACGACGTCGTCGATGGTCGCCCACGCGCTGCTCGGCTGCGGGCTCGATCCGGCGTACCTCATCGGCGGCACGCTCTCGACGACCGGCACGAACGCGGCGTGGGGGAGCGGGGAGTGGCTCGTCGTCGAGGCCGACGAGTCCGATCGCAGCTTCCTCGCGCTCGACGTCGACGTCGCGGTCGTCACGAACGTCGAGCTCGACCATCACACGGAGTACGCGTCGCGGCTGGAGCTCGACGAGGCGTTCCGGGAGTTCCTCGGCGGCGCCCCCGTCGCAGTGCTGCCGCC